>JAGYLT010000128.1 GCA_018400545.1 Bacteroidales bacterium | reverse complement strand
CCAAAAAAACTGCCCACTGTCCACTTACTAACTATCTCCTCACTCAACGCTCATTTTCAAATGCTCAACTCACAACTCACAACTCACAACTCACAACTCACAACTATAAACTTTTTCTACTCCTCAGCCCTAACTACTTCTATTTTAAAATTTGCGGCCAGCGCAGCCAGTGCACCAACTGCGGCAAAAACTGGTGCCAGAATGGTTCCGATAACGCCGATGGTTACGGGAATTTCCAGGTATGTTTTGCCTTCTTCATTTTTAATGATGATGCGGTTTACATTTCCTTCGTGGATGATTTCCTTTACTTTTTTAAGCAATTCATCTCCGGTAACTTTAAAGTGATTTCGTTTTTCCATGTTATTAGAATTTTGCCCAAAATTACCAAGAATTCCCAATCTCCAACAAGGAAAAAATTTCTAATTTTACAAGTCAAATCAAAGCGTGAATTATGAAAAAGCCAGCCAACCTTATTTATGGTCTCCATGATAGGCCGCCTTTTTTTGAGGCACTGATCATCGGACTGCAGCATGTAAGCATATTTTTTATTTCCATTTGTCTGCCGGTATTGTTGATCGCTCATATGGGTGATATGGTGGACCAGCGTTCAGCAGAGGGATTCATCAGCATTTCGATGATCTCGGCAGGCATTGTTACCGTATTGCAATCTTTTAAAAAAAGGGGAATTGGTTCCGGGTATCTTGTTCCTTCAGTTTGCGGCCCTTCCTATTTATCAGCTTCAATGACGGCTGCGACAATGGGCGGATTCCCACTGCTTTTTGGTATGACCGGTTTTGTTGGTTTTATTGAAGTGATTTTATCCCGGTTTATGAATCGCCTCAGGTTCCTGTTTCCTTCCGAAGTCACCGGAGTCATCGTGATGATGGTCGGTGTGGTGGTGATACCGCTGACCATGGAAAGTTTTGTGGGGGTCGGTGCCGGAGATAATTCAGTTACTACCGCCGAACTGATTACCGGGGTTTCTACCCTGGCCCTGATGGTGGCGCTGAATGTTTATTCAAAAGGAAAGCTGAGGCTTTACAGTGTGTTGATCGGAATTATTTTTGGCTACCTCCTGGCTGCTCTGCTTGGTTTGTTCACCCAGGCAGAACTTGCAAAGCTGGGCGAAACGCAGTTTCTTGCCTTTCCGCACATTAAAGATTTCGGCTGGAAAATTGATCCTGTGCTTATCATTCCCTTTACCATTGCCACGTTGAGCTCGACTTTAAAAACTGTAGGTGATATCTCCACAGCCCAAAAGATCAACGATGTCAACTGGAAGCGCCCGGATATGAAATCGGTTTCCGGAGGAATTTTTGCAGACGGAATTGGAGGGATTTTGCCGGGTTTGCTTGGCGGGTTTGGCCAGTCAACCTCATCGGCCAATGTTGGGTTATCCATCGCAACCGGTGCCACCAGCAGAAGCATTGCGTGGTTTATGGGTGCGCTGTTGATCGTGCTTGCCTTCATGCCCAAAGTATCGGAGTTTTTCCTGCTGATGCCGCTGCCCGTTATTGGTGCCACTTTGATATACTCGGTTTCATTTATGATCATTGCAGGACTGCAAATCATTATGTCGAGGATGCTGGATGCCAGAAAAACTTTTGTGGTTGGGATTTCAATTATTTTTGGGTTGAGTGTTTACGTGCTTGGTGATGTTTACAGCGGCTTGCACGACTGGATTTACCCTGTTTTCAGCTCTTCACTCTCGCTGGCTACGGTAACTGCTGTCATGCTCAACCTGATCCTGCGCATTGGAATCAGTAAAAAAGTTCAGTTAAAATTTAGGCAGGGTGAGGATTTTTCAGGGAAAATATTTGATACCATGGAAAAACAGGGTGGCAGATGGGGCGCCAGAAGAGACGTTGTTTTCAAGGTTTCGGCTGCCATGCACGAATTAATGGAACTGCTCTTCGGTTCAGGTGTTTTGAAAGGTGAAGAAATAATTGTGGAAGTGATTTTTGACGAACTGAAACTGGAAATGCACGTGCGTTATTCGGGAGCGGAATTGCAGTTCCCTGAAAAACGCCCCGATCCTGAGCAGCTATTCGATCTTGACAATGCGCAGTATTTACTGGCGGCTTATCTCGTTGGTAAGCATGCCGATAAAATAGTTTCCCACAAAAAAAATGATGAACAAATTCTAAAATTGATCTTCAACCATTAGGATTGATCCTGCTTGTTTTTGTAATGCCTGTAAACCAGCTCACCCTTTGATTTGCCGATGGCATCCTGCAGTTCTTCAAGGCTTGCCGCTTTAATCTTTTTTACGGATCTGAAATTGGTCAGCAGTTTACCGGCAATGGTTTCGCCGATTCCCTCAATCTCGGTGAGCTCACTTTTGATGGTGCCTTTTTCATGGCGTTTGCGATAGTGTGTGATGCCAAAGCGGTGGGCTTCGTCGCGCAGGTGCTGGATAATTTTCAGGGATTCGGATTTTTTATCCAGGTGAATGGGTAGCGGATCGTCAGGAAAATAGAGCTCTTCGAGCCGCTTGGCTATTCCGATGATGGTGATCTTTCCCCTCAGATTAAGTTTCTCAAGACTTTTTACAGATGCCGAAAGTTGCCCTTTGCCGCCATCAATCACGATGAGTTGCGGCAAATCCTGGTTCTCGTCCAAAAGCCGTTTGTATCTTCGGAAAATCACCTCCTCCATCGAAGCATAATCGTCAGGACCATCCACAGTTTGATGTTGTAATGGCGGTAGTCTTTTTGCTCGGTTTGGCATTTTTAAAGCATACCATGGCAGCCACCGGGTAATTCCCCTGCATGTTGGAATTGTCGAAACATTCGATATGGCGCGGTGGTTCCTTCATCCTGAGGTCTTTTTGCATGGTGGCCAGGATGCGTTTGGTGTGCCTTTCGGGATCGGTGAGTTCCAGTTGCTTGCGTTTTTCCATCAGGTAGTATTTGGCGTTGCGCTCCGAAAGCTCCACGAGGTGTTTTTTGTCACCGATTTTAGGAACCGTGAACGTAACATCCGGAATGGAAAAATCCAGTTCGAAGGGGATCAGGATTTCGTTTGAGGTGCTGTCGAAACGTTGCCGGATATCGGTGATGGCCAGCGATAACAACTGTTCCCGGCTCTCGTCCAGTTTCTTTTTCATCTCGATAGTATGCGCCTGAACGATGGCTCCGTTGATGATTTTCAGATAATTCACATAGCCGGCATCCTGGTCGGTGATGATGGAAAAAACATCCACATCATGGATTTTAGGGTTCACGACCATGGATTTCGACTGGTATTTTTCCAGCAGCTCAATCTTTTCTTTCACCGCCTGCGCTTTTTCAAATGCAAGCGCATCGGCGTGCTTTTGCATTAAAGTTTTCAATTCCGAAAGCACATTCGAAATATTGCCCTTGATGATTTGCCTGATTTCCTTCAGTGTTTCTTCATAATCTTCCTCAGTTTGCAAACCTTCGCAGGGCCCCAGGCAATTGCCAAGATGATATTCTAAGCAAACTTTAAATTTTCCGGCTTCCACATTTTTTTTGCTCAGGTTGTGTTTGCAGGTGCGGATATGATACAATTGCCTGATCAGCCCCAGCAGGGTGTTCATCACCTTCACCGAGGCATAAGGCCCAAAATATTCAGAGCCGTCACGGATCACATTTCTTGTGGGAAAAATCCGGGGAAAGCGTTCTTTCTTGATGCAAATCCAGGGGAAGGACTTGTCGTCTTTCAGGTTTACGTTATAGCGGGGCTGGTATTTTTTGATCAGGTTATTTTCCAGCAGCAGGGCATCCAGTTCTGAGTTTACGACAATGTGCCGGATGTCGAAAATTTTCTTTACCATCACAGCGGTTTTCCCGAAAATTCCGGAATCCTTATTGAAATAAGATGAAACCCTTTTTTTGAGCGATTTAGCCTTGCCGATGTAAATGATTTTTCCCTTATCGTCCAGATACTGATACACGCCGGGCCTGTCAGGCAAAGTCCTGATAACAGGCTCCAGCTTGTCCATATTTGGATTTGAGGGGGCCATTTATTCCGCCTTTCGCATGTGGTCCCAACCCTGGGCTTTGATTTCTGCCACCGGCCCGGATTTGGTGATCAAATTGATGCCGTTGCTTTTGTGGGTCATATGCCCGATGACTGTGATATCCTGGCTGTTTTTTACTTTTTCGAATTCCGTACTTTTTATGGTAAACAGCAATTCATAATCTTCTCCGCCATTCAAAGCGTACATGGTTGGATCCATTTTGAAAGACCGCGCTGTATCGTAGGTTTTCTGGTCGATGGGAATTTTGTCTTCATAAATCGTAGCACCCAGGTCCGAATGTTTGCAAATATGTTTGATTTCCGAAGCCAGTCCATCCGAAATGTCAATCATTGCTGATGGTTTAATCTTCAGGTCATCCAGCATTTTGACGATATCCGGGCGTGCTTCGGGTTTGAGTTGCTTTTCCAGGATATAATCCTGACCTTCAAGATCGGGTTGCATATTGGGATTGGCTTTAAATACCGCTTTTTCGCGTTCCAGCACCAGCAATCCGGCATAAGCGCCGCCCAAATCTCCTGAAACGCAAATCAAATCTCCTTCTAACGCCGGGCCACGATAAACCAGTTTGTCCTTTGCAACCGTGCCAACGGCTGTAACCGAAAGGAACAACCCGCGCTGGCTACTTGTGGTATCGCCACCCACCAGGTCAATACCATATCTGTCGCAGGCCAGGTACATACCACTGTAAAGCTCTTCCAGTGCTTCAACCTGGAAACGGCTCGAAACACCTAACCCTACAATCACCTGGCGTGGAGTGCCGTTCATGGCGTAAATATCCGACAGGTTTACCGTGATGGCTTTGTAGCCCAGATGCTTCAACGGAAAATAAGTCAGGTCGAAGTGGACGCCTTCCAAAAGCAAATCTTTGGTTACAAGCATATACTGATCGCCGGCATCAATCACCGCCGTGTCGTCGCCAATGCCCTGGATTGTTGATTTCTGTATGTTTTTCCGGTTCTGTGTCAGGTGGTCAATCAAACCAAATTCGCCAAGTTCCGTTACTTCCTTTTTCTTATTATCTCTTTTTTCAAACATATCCCGAATTAAAAAATGAGCTGCAAAATTAGACATAAATCACAACCTCAGTTATATGGTTAATTGTACAGGGTTTTAAATAGCGAAATGGCTGAACTAATTAGATGAAGATGTGTTGAACTCAATGCACCGGATACCTGTTTTCAAATTATTACAGCAATGCTAAATAGGTATTTGAGTGCTTAAAAATAATTAACTTTGCATGCTTTTTTGATACATGTTTTTGTAACATTTTTAAACAACAAGATGACTCATGGCTGAAGACGAAAATGTATTGATTGACAACGTCACCAGAGGTGAATACAAATATGGCTTTTACACAGATATTGAAATGGATACAGCTCCAAGAGGGCTTAGTGAAGATACCATCCGGTTTATTTCTGCAAAGAAAAACGAACCGGAGTGGATGCTGGAATTCCGTTTGAAGGCCTACCGCCACTGGCTCACCATCGAAGAGCCCGATTGGGCGCATCTGAACCATCCGCCCATCGATTATCAGGATATTATTTACTATGCTGCACCCAAAAAGAAAAAGCAGTTGGACAGCTTAGATGAGGTTGATCCGGAATTGCTGGAAACATTCAACAAACTTGGTATTTCACTTGAGGAACAAAAACTACTTTCGGGTGTGGCTGTAGATGCCGTAATCGACAGCGTTTCGGTGAAAACAACATTTACAGAGACCCTGGAAAAGCTGGGCATTATTTTCATGTCGTTCAGCGAGGCGGTTCAAAAGCATCCCGAACTGGTTAAAAAACATATGGGTACGGTTGTGCCTTACACGGATAATTATTTTGCAGCATTGAATTCAGCAGTATTTTCCGATGGTTCGTTTTGCTACATCCCTAAAGGTGTCAGGTGTCCGGTGGAATTGTCAACTTATTTCAGGATCAATGCCGCAAATACCGGCCAGTTTGAGCGCACATTGATTGTTGCTGATGAGGGCAGCTATGTGAGTTACCTCGAGGGATGCACTGCTCCCCAGCGCGACGAAAACCAATTGCATGCGGCCATCGTAGAAATTATCTCCCTGAAGGATGCCGAAGTAAAATATTCAACGGTGCAGAACTGGTATCCGGGAAATTCAAAAGGTAAAGGCGGGGTTTACAATTTTGTGACCAAGCGCGGCATGTGTCGTGGGGCCAATTCCAAAATATCGTGGACCCAGGTGGAAACCGGTTCGGCAATCACCTGGAAATATCCAAGCTGTATTTTGATGGGCGATAATTCGGTGGGTGAGTTTTACTCGGTAGCCGTAACCAACAATCACCAGCAGGCCGATACCGGATCCAAAATGATCCATCTCGGCAAGAACACCAAAAGCACAATCATCTCCAAGGGGATTTCGGCAGGCCAAAGCAATAACAGTTATCGCGGTCTGGTGCGGATGTCGCGCAGGGCGGAAAACTCACGAAACTTTTCGCAGTGCGATTCCCTGCTTTTGGGCGACAAATGCGGCGCGCATACCTATCCGTACATCCACAATGAAAATAAATCTTCCGTTGTGGAGCACGAGGCCACAACCTCCAAGATTTCGGAAGATCAGTTGTTTTACTGTCTCCAGCGTGGCATCAGCGAGGAAAATGCCATCGGGCTAATTGTAAACGGATATGCCAAAGAGGTGCTCAAAAAGCTGCCTATGGAATTCGCAGTAGAAGCCCAAAAACTACTCACCATCAGTCTTGAAGGTAGTGTGGGATAGAGAGAGTAG
>JAGYLT010000127.1 GCA_018400545.1 Bacteroidales bacterium | reverse complement strand
ACGTGTTCCGTTGAGTTGAATTTCGTTTACATTCCTTACGTATAACTGAATATCATTGTTGAAACGGCTGGCCACAGCAATGAAGGTTCCGTTGCCATTTGGAAGGCTTTGCCCTGCGAAGTTGGCATAGCCGCTGGTGCGTACTATCACAGTATTGTTATCGCAGTCTTTCAGAATTCTGTTTACGGTTGTCAATCCAATAGCATCCGACCAGGTTTGACTTGTATCGGCAGCGCTGAACTCTACACCATCAAGTTGAATCAGTTGCCCTGTAAAGTTACCACCTGAAAGTTCGGGTATGGTAACTACTTTAGGTTCAACCGTGACATTTGTTTTTAATTTAACAATATTCCGGTCAACGTCCACAGAATCCAGCTGCATAACGCCGCTGTAATTTCCCAGTATCAGCCCTTTAAGATAGATACGCACTGAATCACCCTGATAAAGGCCACCCGGATTTTTCAACCGCAGGTTTATTCCACCGGTTGCATCCTGAACATAGATATTTCTGTAGAGGTTACCCGAGGTTTCGTCGGCCGAAACTACGGCATAGACCGACATTGCTGTATCAAATTGAAAAGGTTGTCCCGTGTACAAATCTTTCAATTGCTGAAGATCATACACCTCTCCCACCGGTATTTCCATCGCCGGAGGAGCATCAAATTCCTGCTTTTCGCAGGATACAATGAAGAGAATTGCTGAGATAAAGAGTGCAATAGTTGAATAAAAAGATGTTCGTCTCATGATTATGTTAAAATTAGTTGTTGTTTTCAATGTATTATTTTTTGATTAGAATCTAAAGCTGATATTCAAAAAGTATTGTCTGCCATAGAGGTAGAAATATTTTGGTGGGAATTTTTCCAACTCGTTGGGATCGTATCTGAATTGTTCAAAGCCGCCAAAAGCAAAATCCTGCTCGTCAAGGATGTTACTTACATTCAGGCTTACCAGCAGGTAATAATCGCCAAAGCGCCATGATTTTCCTCCGAAGAAATCCACTGTGTAGGCCGAGGATAGTTTTTCCTGCCCTATCAACTCCAGCAGGCGGACATCTTCAGCGGTGTACATCCCGGCCGAGGCCTGAGAACGGCGGTCGGGGTTGGGCTCCAGATATGTATCATCAAAGTAATTCAAATTGATACCGGCCCACCAGAATTTGGGAGAATTGTACTTAATACCACCCGACAGCGCCGTTTGAGGGCTTCCGCCGACGTAATAGTTTTTCAGATAAATCTCCCTTCCTTCGGCAAGGACTTCCGAGTTATTATCCTGTGAAATGGTAGCTATAGGCCTCGAGTTGTAAGTATGCCGGTTAATGCCCGCCACACCGGTTAGATTGATGGTTGGTGTCAATTTGTAATCAATACCCAACTCAATTCCGCGGTTTAATGTGCTCACTCCGGTCATTTGGTAATTGATAAAGCTTCGGAGCACTTCGTGGTAATAGCTTCGGGCATACACCTGGTCATCGAATGATGTGTAGTAGGCTGTTGCTCTTGCCTGAATTTTGGGCGCACGCAGCACATAACTAATGTCGCCCGAAAGGATTTTTTCGTCGGTAAGCCCGTTTACAATGTGATCGCGGGTACGTGGCGAAATGTAGGAATCTCTGAAGAAAGGCGCTCTGGTCATGAACAAACCGTTGGCAACCAGAAAATGTCGCCCTGTAATTTTGTAAGTAATGCCACCTTTGATACCAAAATTGGTAAAGTTTTGCTTTTCCGAGTCCCCAAGTGATTCATTCGGAAATTTGCCGTTTTGCATATTTCCGGTGCGCCAGAATTCGGTGAATGAAACATTGGCAGCAACGAAATAATCGAATTTTGCATAGGTAAAATCAGCCTGTACAAAAGCGCTGTATTTGTTAATGTTGGAGTTATAGTTATATCCGAAGATGTCGCCTTCTGTAAGTACCCTGTTGGGATTACGCAAATCATTTTGAGCCGTGTTGGGATCAAAAAAGTCGCGCTCGGCAAATTTATCCACATCAATGTAAAAATCGCCACCCAATAAATCTTCTACCACTTTAAATGTCTGGCCTTTGAACCATGACAAATTTAAACCCGAACTCAGAATCACGTTGGGGTTTAGCTCTTTGCGGTAATTGGTGTTGAATTGCCATTGATTGTGATCGTTGCGGCGCTCCTCGATCAGGTATTTTGAGAGATTTCCCGTAACATCGTTTCCTTCAATTCCAAAAGCATCTTCAACAGTGAAAAGGTTTTTGCTGTTGGCAAAGTAGAAAAAATCCCAGTCCAGCTGCCTTGTTGCCTGGTCAGTTCGCCAAAGCTCGGATAGCTGATTGAATTTTTCAGGATCATTGCGGTAAAAGCTTGGCAGGTATCTGTAATAATCAGGACGTGGGTCGGCAGCATCATACCATTCCAGTGCCGTTGAGCCATAACGACCGAAGAAATGCGCCACCGAAGTAGTAATTTTCGTTGACCTGTCGGGCTCCCAATAATGCGTAAGAATCATGCGCGGCTGATTATAGTTGCCCACCCGGGCATTTCGTTTTTCACCGTTTTGGTAGCCCCAGTTCGGGTTGTAGTAATTCGAACCAGCCAGATCGTAAGCTTCCTGAGTTGAAACTCCGCCTCTGCCGGCGCTCGAAGGAGCGGCAAATGCCACGAAACCCAAACTGTGACGATCATTGATTTTTTTCTCCAAAGAGGCAAAATAGCTCCAGGCATCGTAAAAGGATCCTTCTACATAACCTTCGTTGGCCCAGCGACGCGAACCTGAAACTGCAACAGCCCAGCCATTACTCATCATACCCGTGTTGTGAGTCACCATCAGTCGATTGCGGTAGGCGCGATTGGTTGAGGAATAGGTCAGGCGCGTTCCGGTGCGGAGCGACGAAGCCCTTACATCCATGTTTGTTGATCCGCTAACACCACCAAAGGTGTAAGGCGATTCGGAAATTCCAAAACTAATTTCCTGTGTACGTGTAATATCGTTCAAACCACCCCATGCCGACCAATAGGCACGGCCCGTTTCCTGGTCGTTAAGCGGAACACCATTCATCATTACAAAAGTATTTTCGGAATCATAACCCCTGATGCGATAGCGTGTTTGCCCGAAAGTGTAACCGGCCGTGGAGATGTAGATATCTCTGGATGACTGCAACAGCCCGGAGATATTTTGCGATTGTTCATCGCTTTCAAAATCAGTTTCCTGTAAAGTAACTACAGGCAATGTGTAGTCACTTTCATTATCCACAGCAGTGGTATCGGACTGAGGATAGAGATAAAGAAAACTTAGTGTGAAAATAATCAGTAAAAAGTAGAATTTATTCATCAGAAAAAAATTTAATTTTCGAATAATGAAGTTAACTAAGCTGTATGGAATATCTTATCGATTTTAAACGGCAAAAGTAGGTATTAATGAATTAACATTGATTAAGATTTCCTTAAATCATAAAATGTAAATCTAAACAATTTACTTTTCAATTACATTTGCAAATTATCATTTCAAAACAAGCATTCATGCAATATTTTTCTAAAGCGCTTACCATTGCTGCAATTTTTCTTTATTCAATTGCAGCCTTTTCCCAATCCGAGAAACAGTATAAATTAGTTTGTGTAGGATTTTACAACATCGAAAACCTTTTTGACACCATCAACCAGCCGGAAGTTCGTGATGGAGAGTTTACTCCCGAAGGCCGCAATCGTTGGGACTCTCAAAGGTATTCCGAAAAGCTAACCAATCTTTCCAAAGTCATTTCGCAGGTTGGAACAGAAATGACCCCTGACGGGGCCGCCGTTCTTGGGCTTTGCGAAGTTGAAAACCGATCAGTACTCGAGGACCTTGCCAAAGAGCCGGGCATAAAAGACCGTAACTACCAAATCGTTCATTTCGACGGGCCCGACCGCAGGGGTGTTGACAATGCACTTTTGGTAATCCAAAATATTTCACTGAAACCACCTGAACACACAGGTTGCAGATAGAAGGCCGTGATGATTTCTTCACACGCGATCAGCTGGTGGTTTCGGGTATGCTCGATGGAGAAATGATGCACTTTGTGGTGAACCACTGGCCCTCGCGCCGCTTATGGCGGGATAAAAAACGCAGCGAACCACTGAGAATTGCGGCGGCCGGCTCACAAGATCTATTGTCGATTCTTTGCTGGCGATCGACCCACAGGCGAAAATACCTGCTGTTATGGGCGACCTGAACGACGACCCTGTTGATAAATCGGTAAAAAGTACTCAACCACAAGTGATAAACTTGAGCGACTATCAGAGAAAAGCTTTACAACCCGATGGAAAAACTTTTCCGGCAAGGGATTGAACACTGGCTTACCGCGATTCGTGGAACCTCTTCGACCAGATAATTCTATCTCAGGCACTGGTTGGCGATGATCATTCCAGCTTCAAATATTTCAGAGCCAATGTATTTAATCAACCCTGGATGTTGCAGAAGGAAGGAAATTTCAAAGGTTATCCATTGCGTTCTTTTGGCGGTGGCACCTATCTGGGCGGTTACAGCGATCACTTCCCGGTGTATCTCT
The DNA here is from genome assembly GCA_018400545.1 of Bacteroidales bacterium. The sequence continues at coordinate 2,246 of JAGYLT010000127.1, read as the reverse complement.
ATCTTATCAAAGAAATTAAATAACAGATTAAGGTTATGCGGACGCGATTGTTTTTAGCTTTCATCTTTTCCAGTCTAACACTTGGCATCTTTTTAACATCATGTTCAACGGTACCTATCACAGGACGGCAGCAGTTCAACCTGCTTCCCGAATCGCAGTTGGTAGCCATGAGCCTGACCAATTACAGCCAGTTTCTTTCGGAAAACAAACTCTCGACCGATCAACGCAAAACCCAAATGGTGAAAAATGTAGGCAATAATATTGCCGGAGCTGTTGAACAATACTTAAAAGATAACGGCCTGGAAAGCAGGCTACGCGATTTCGACTGGGAATTTAATCTGGTGGAAGACGATATCCCCAACGCCTGGTGCATGCCCGGAGGGAAGGTAGTTTTTTACACCGGCATTTTACCCTACACAAAAACCGAAGCCGGATTGGCAGTAGTGATGGGGCACGAAATTGCACACGCTGTAGCCCGCCACGGCAATGAACGCATGAGTCAGGCAATGTTGATCCAAACAGGCGGACTGGCGCTTGCCGCTGCTATTGATGAAAAACCTGAAGAAACACGTAACCTTTTTATGATGGCCTACGGGGTTGGCACAACCGTTGGTTTGAGCCTCCCCTACTCCCGCGCCCACGAAACCGAAGCCGACAAACTGGGATTGATTTTTATGGCCATGGCAGGCTACAACCCCGAAGAAGCCATCGAATTTTGGGAACGTATGGAAAGTGCAGGCGGTCAAAGGCCACCGGAATTTCTCAGCACTCACCCTTCAGGGCAAACACGCATCAGTGATTTAAGAGCCTTTATGACCGAGGCTTTGAAGTTTTACAAAAACTAATCGGCTTTCTCACCACAGGATAAATCCTGCAGTACGTAAAATCCTTTTTTGTCTCAACTCCACTTCTCAGTTTATTTTCTCTGCACCGAGAATAGTAACCGGTAGCTGTTTACCAATGTATTTCACTATTAAATAAAGAATAAATAAATTGAGTACATAGCCCATAAAATTCTTTGGAATGAGGATACGCCGTAGGCTTTGCAGGTATGGTTCCAAAACAATAGCCACTGCGCCAACTGTAAAGGGCATAAGGCATTTGTGTTTTACATGGCTGATATGGTTGCAGGAACTGGCCAGCGAACTCAGAATGGTTGTATCAGAGATGGGCGAGCAATGATCGCCAAGCACCGAACCGGCAAGCACCGCCGAAACTACGTTGTGAAAAATCGCCAGGGTAACATCGTAATCCAAACCGGCATTTTGCCCGATAAACCATGATGCGGGCAAAATTAAAGGATATAGGATAGCCATTGTGCCCCATGACGACCCTGTGGAAAAAGCCACCAGTGCCGCCAAAACAAAAGTGAGGGCCGGAATAAGATAGGGCGAAAACTGCAACCCGATCAATGTTGATGATATAAACTCGGCTGTACGCAAATGCTCCGTAATGAGCGCCACCGACCATGCAAGCACAAGAATCAGTACTGCTGTCATCATGGTTTTAAACCCATCTACCAGCGCATCCATACTTTGGCGCAAGGTAAGCAACCTCTGAACCACCGAAAGCAAAACTGCTGTTACGGCTCCGGCCAAAGATGACCAAAGGAGGGCGCTAAATGAATCAGCACTTCCTATTATGCCCGCCAGATTATCAATGGCCGAGGCCCCGGCATCCCACGGCGACACTCTGCTACCTGTAATAATCAGTCCTGCTATAGTACCCAAAATGAGCACCAATACGGGCACAACCGCATTGTACCAGCGTGGTTCAACTCCGGCCTCCGGCGCAGGCTCTCCGGCTTTCAGGGTTTTTGAATTTTCGACGGATCTGGCCTGATCCGCGCCTTTTCGGGCAGCAAGTTCAACGGGGTGCATCGGGCCAAAATCGCGTCTCATCCAGATGATCATAAAAACAAAACCAATGGCCAGCAGCGGATAAAAAGCATATTGCAGCGAATTGAGAAAAACATCATAGGGCGATTCATCCAAAGCAAGAGTCTTTATTCCATCCTGAATGTAGCTCAATTCAGCGCCTATCCATGTAGTAACAAATGCTACGGAGGCGATGGGCGCTGCCGTTGAGTCAACTATATAGGCGAGCTTTTCGCGCGAAACACGAAGCCGGTCGGTGACAGGACGCATGGTATTTCCGACCACAAGCGTGTTGGCATAATCATCAAAAAAGAGCAATACTCCAAGCAGCCATGTAACCAACTGCCCCGAACGGGCATTACCCGCAAA
>JAGYLT010000126.1 GCA_018400545.1 Bacteroidales bacterium | reverse complement strand
CTGCCGTATCGCGGCGATGGCCGCCCCGCTGATGGCGCTGTTTGCCATCCTGATGGCTTTTCTGATCCTGATCAAAAACCGGAAATCCGTAAATTTCAAAATGTCGTGGAAACTAATCATCGCCGCACTTTTAGGTGTGCCGGTTGGTTTGCTTTATTTATCCGAAATCGATGAAAATCTGATCAACCTGATTCTGGGAATTTTCATCATCACTTTTGCAATACTACGCATGGTGAAATACCAGCCAAAAAAGAAAGCACCACCTGTGACCAATTATATTGTTGGGTTTGTGAGTGGCATTCTGGGCGGGGCTTACAACACCAATGGCCCGCCGGTGATAATGCTGCTTTCGGTGCAAAACTGGCCTGCAGAAAACTTCAGATCAACTTTGCAGAGTTACTTTTTTTTCACCGGACTGGGCGTTGTGGGTGGACATATTGCCTGGGGCAATGTCAATTCAGAAGTTCTTCAACTATACCTATTTGGCCTGCCCGCATTGATCCTGGCCTGGTGGCTGGGAGAGCGGTTTTTTAAACGGTTTAACAGCGAACGGTTTTTTGCGTGGGTTTACCTGTTGCTGATTGCCATTGGCACAGGCCTGATTATCAAGGTCAGTGCTGGCTATTATTTTTAGTCTAACGGATGATCAACCACCTAACCTGCAACATTGTAAATCACAGGCATTTGGCATTTCCAGTTTGTGAAACATTTATCCTGCGTTAGCAGCTTCGCCATAAAATGACCAACATTAATGCGGCTGGTTTTCCCGGGATTGAAAAGCGCACTCCTGGTGGGAGAAACATGGAGGCTGTATTTTGTTACTGCCTCTTCATCAATCAATGTATCCGGGCGAACTACCACCCAATCAAACAGAGGATCATTTTGACCAACATTCAGTCGCAGGTAATCCGATGCTTTTTCATTGTCCACATGTGGCGGTAAAAATATCCGCAGCAACCCAAGGATGAGTTTTTGGCCCAATGAAACCGGTTCTTTGAGATTGCGATTGCTGTTACCGGCCGTATTCATCAACACAAACCGGATGGGTTTTTCAGGTGCATTGATTTTTACAGCTTCGTGAACTTTGGCTACCGCATCTTTAACAAGTCTTCTGGGTTTACCGTACAATCCTTTAAAGGTGAGATTATGGCCCATACATGACGCTACCGCATGGCAATCTCTGAGGTGTTCTGCCAATGCTTCAACGGGCATTTCTGAGATAATACCTTTAATGACGGTTATGTTTTTGGAATCCTTCCAGCTTTCCGGAAGATTTTGCGGCGAGCGGACCAGGGCTTTTACATGATATCCGTCTTTTAGCAGATGGTTCACAAGATGTTTCCCGGTTGCACCGCTGGCACCCAGCACCAGGATTGTTTGTTTTTGCATTGTTTTCGGTTTGCAAATTATTGATTGGTATTAAATCTGCTCACTCAGACCAAACAGCAAGTTCATTTCCTGAAGGATCGAGAAAATGGAAACGCCGGCCACCCGGAAATGAAAATATCTCCTTTGAAATTTTGCCGCCTGCATTCACTACTTTCCCGCGAATCTCTTCCAGGTTTTTATGATATAAAACCACCAGCACGCCATGATTGATTTCGTCATTGGTTTGCTCGAAGCCGCCCTCCAGGCCACTTTCTGTAAACGATGCGTAGGTCGGGCCATAATCCGTAAATTTCCAACTGAAACAAGCCGAATAAAATCTTTTTGTGACTTCCAGGTCTTTGGCTTTAAATTCGATATAGGTAATGTGATTGTTTTGCATGATGGATAAAATTTAAAAAGATCATACTAAAATTAATTATGCTGACAAACTTAACCAATCAAACAATCAAAACACTACTTTTACGCCGTTTTTGTGGATGAAATGATTATCGCTTAGAACGCAACCATTCCTTAATAAACACCATCTAACTTAGATATAGCAACGAAAACGGATGATACAGGTTAGCTGATGAAAAAGAAATTTTTATCCAATCTTATACTTTTACTTTTCCTGAATCTGCTGGTTAAGCCCTTCTGGATACTGGGTGTTGACCGCACGGTTCAGAATGTGGTGGGTGCTGAAGATTACGGATTTTATTTCGTTGTTTTCAATTTCTCTTTTCTTTTCAATATTCTGCTCGACTTTGGTATCACCAATTACAACAACCGCAACATCGCACAGCACAACCAGTTGCTCAACAAGCATTTTTCGGGGATTATTGTTATCAAACTGCTGTTGGCTGTTCTGTTCACCGTGGTTACGATGGGTGTGGGATTCATTATTGGTTTCAGTGCGGAACAACTGGGGCTGCTCATCATTTTATGCTTCAACCAGTTCCTGCTTTCTTTCATCCTCTATTTGCGATCCAATATCTCAGGTTTGTTGCTGTTTCGCACCGACAGCCTGATGTCGGTACTCGACCGGGTATTGATGATCCTGATTTGCAGTGTATTGATTTGGGGACATGTTACTTCAACACCCTTTCAAATTGAATGGTTTGTGTATGCCCAATCGGCGGCATACCTACTGACTGCTTTAACCGCCTTGCTGATTGTGATTAAAAAGGCTGCCTTCAAAAGGCTCAACTGGAACTGGCCTTTTTTCGTAATGATCATCAAGCAAAGTTTTCCGTTTGCAATCCTGGTGATGTTGATGGCATTTTACAACCGAATCGACCCGGTGATGATCGAAAGGCTGCTGCCTGAAGAAATTGGTGATTCGGAGGCCGGAATTTATGCCTCGGCATTCAGGTTGCTGGATGCCAGCAATAATATCGCATATTTATTTTCTGTGTTGTTGCTGCCGCTTTTTGCCCGCATGATCCAGGAAAAAGAATCTATCGAGCAAATAGCAAAGTTGGGATTCACGCTGCTCATCATACTTTCGGCAACCATGGCCATCGGATGTCATTTTTACAGTTACGAGATTATGCACCTGATGTACACCGACCATGTGGAAGAATCAACGGCGGTTTTCAGAATATTGATTCTTGGGTTTATGGGGGTTTCAACAAGCTATATTTTCGGCACATTACTCACTGCCAATGGTAACCTTCGGGTTCTCAATATTGTTGCAGCATCCGGCATGTTGCTCAACCTGGCAATCAACTTCATTCTGGTACCACGCTTGCTGGCTGTCGGGTCGGCATGGGCGAGCTTAGTTACACAAATGACCATGGCAGTGATTCAGACATTCATTGCCATCAGGATATTTAAATTTAAACCGGATTTAAAATTCGTTCTCGCAGTAACCGCATTTTTGGCCGGCGTGGTGATTATCAATTTGATTTCCCGGACGCTATTCGAAAACTGGACCTTTAATTTTATGATCATGATTGCCGGATCGATCGGATTATCAATGATTTTAAAGCTTCTGAACATAAAAGGATTCATTGAAATATTGAAAACCAGGGAACCGATTTAATCAGTGGTAATTTGATCTCTGTCAACAATCAAAAACGAATAAATCAAGTAATCATAAAAAGCATATTTTTGTGCCCTTATTTTGATCTGAAAAGATATGACGCTTTGGAAAACTGACAACAGTAGTTTTGATTCAACAAACATTTTGTTGTTTCTTCACAGGTGGCGAAAACCCCTGATTATCATTACCGTGATAGCAATGGTAGCATCGGTAATATTTTCCTCTCCATTCTTCATCACACCCAAATACAAGTCCACCGTAATTCTGTATCCCGCAGCAACCAATGCCATTTCCAAAGCATTGCTGACCGAAAACACCAATATTCAGAATGACATCCTTGATTTTGGTGAAGATGAGGAAACCGAACAGCTTTTGCAGATTCTGCATTCGAACCGCATTCGCGATAAGATCATCAAAAAATACAGGCTGATGGACCACTACGGTATCGATTCGGCTTCCAACTACAAGCATACCCAGCTTTACAGGGAATATGAAGATAACATCTCCTTTAAACGCACCGAATTTATGGCGGTGAAGATTTCGGTTTTGGATACCGATCCACAAATGGCTGCCAACATTGCCAACGATATTGCCGAGCTGCTGGATTCGACCAAAAACGATATGCAAAAGCAGCGGGCAGAGCGGGCTTTTGAAATTGTTCAGGAGCAATATTTTAAACTACGCAATGAGATTGCTCAAATGGAGGATTCGCTGTCGAAACTGCGCGGGTTTGGTGTTCATGATTACGAGTCGCAGGCAGAGATGATTAACCAGCAGCTTGCCATCGAGCTTGCCAAAGGCAACGAGCCCGGGGTAAAACGCCTTGAAGAAAAACTGGAGATACTTGCCAAATACGGTGGACCTTATGTTTCGCTGCGTGATGCACTGGAACATGAGAAAAAACAACTCAGCATGCTCCGGGCAAAGTACGAGGAAGCCAAAACCGATGCTGAAGAAGTGCTGCCGGCAAAATTCGTAGTAAACAGTGCCTATAAGGCTGAGCGTAAATCCTATCCGATCCGCTGGTTAATTGTAACAGTCACCACACTTTCGGCTTTTCTTTTCACACTCATCATATTGTTGATCATCGAAAACATCAATACTTATTTTCCGGGGAGTATTAATTTGAATATTTTACAATCAAAAATAAGAAAAGGACCTGAAAACATACCGGTAAAAGACCCGCCTCCCCCTGCGCGGGAACCACCACAAAAAAGCTATGCCGGAAGCACCAATGACAATATTCCTGCTCCGGCCCCGGCAAAAAAAAAACCGGGAACAAGCAAAACCCCAGTAAAAAGTGAAACAAACCAACAACAATTTAATCAAGAAGAAAAACCACAAAAGAATGAAACCGGAAAAAGTATAAATGAAGGACAAACATTAATTGAAACAACTGAAAAACAAGAAAATCAAATGGCCAGATACTTCACAAATACTAACATACTAAAGTTGCTTTTCAAGTGGAAATTTCACCTCGGAGCAATTGTTTTACTTGGCGTGATCCTCGCGACCATTTTCTCGTCACCCTGGTTTATTACACCCAAATACAAGTCGTACGCACTTGTTTATCCATCTAATATCACGCCCTATTCTGATGAAAGCGAATCGGAGCAAATGCTGCAATTCCTGCAATCAAACGACATCAGGGATGAAATTATCAGGATGTACGATCTGCCAAAACGTTACGATCTCGACACCACATACAGATTCTACAAATCAACGATCAATAGCCTGTACAGTAAAAATGTGATGATCAGTAAAACCCCCTTCGAAAGTATCACAATCGAAGTAATGGATGCTGATCCTCAGGTGGCCTGCGATATGGTGAATTCTATCATTGAACTTTATGACCAGAAAATTCTTGGTATCCATCGTCAGAAATACAAACAGGTACTGAATATTGAAATGGCAAAATTGATTCGCAAGCAGCAGGAAATTGATTCCGTTGAAGATATACTTCATAAAATTCATGTTGATTATGGAATCATCGATTATCCAAACCAGTCGCGCGAGGTTGCCCGGGGATTTTTACGTACCGTTGACGGTGATAATGCTGCCCAAAACATCAATACCCGCGAGGTGCTGAAACTTAAAGAAAGCATCGAGCAATACGGAGCTGTTTACACCTACTATAATGACCGCTATTTTGATCTGATTGAAGAATACAGCAGGGTGAAAATGGGCTACGACAACGCGCTGGCCAACTATGAAAAAGACATCACTTATACGGATGTTTTATCCAGACCTTTCCCGGCTGATAAAAAATCATATCCGATACGCTGGGTGATTGTTGTGCTGACTGCCCTTGGGGTATGGTTTGCTTCTTTCCTGGTGATACTGATCATAGAAAATTACGAATCAATCAGACGCAATTTTTAACCATTCGAATACTTTGACAGAAAAGGTAAAACTATATTGGGTTTACGGATTGAGCCTGCTTTTCATTTTGCTGAATGGCGTGCTCATCGTAAAAGAGTTTTACTGGTCGCTTTTGCTACCGCTGGCGGCAGTAATCCTGGTGATGTACATTTTCGCCCTGGATAAACTGATTCTGCTCATCACATTCGCAACACCACTTGCCGTTAACATTCAAAGTTTCGAAGCCAATCTGGGGTTATCCCTGCCATCGGAACCCATGATGTTTGGGGTGCTGGTTATTTTCATTATCCGACTTGTGGGCGGATTTCCATACGATAAAAAGATATTCAGGCACCCGCTCACCCTCGCCGTTATTTTTAATCTGATCTGGATTCTCATCACCACCTTTACCAGCGAATTGCCGTGGGTTTCGGTGAAATTCCTGATTGCCAGGCTATGGTTTGTGGTTCCATTCTTTTTTGTGGCGGCAATCCTGTTTCGCAATTTTGGCAATACCCGGCGATTTATCTGGCTCTATACCATCAGCCTGCTCATGGTGATCAGCTATACCATTTTCAGGCATGCCGGTTATGGCTTTGACGAGGAAACCGGCCACTGGGTGATGGATCCGTTTTATAACGACCACACTGCCTATGGAGCTGCCATCGCCATGTTTATCCCCTTTATGGCTGCATTTAGTTTCGATAAATCCTACAGCTTTTCCATCCGCACCACAAGTACAATTGTATTTTTCGTACTGATACTTGCTGTAATTCTTTCGTACAGCCGTGCGGCCTGGATCAGCATTATTGCAGCAATTGCCGTTTATTTTGCAGTGATGTTGAAGATCAAATTTAAATGGATTGCCACCGTGGTAATTATTCTCGTGGTTTCATTTTTTAGTTTTCAACATCAGATAATCGAAATTCTGGAGCAAAACGAACAGGACTCCTCCACCGATTTGGTAGAGCATGTCCATTCGATTTACAATATTACTTCTGATGCTTCAAACCTCGAAAGG
>JAGYLT010000125.1 GCA_018400545.1 Bacteroidales bacterium | reverse complement strand
GTAGGAATATTTTAGCCACGAAAGCGGAAGTTTGGCTTCATTTCGTGGCTATGTTCTACAATTCGTTTTCTTTTCTGGCGGGTTGGTTTTACTGGTAGTCGTCGGTGGCAGACTCTTCGTAGTAGCGTTCTACCACAATTTTTGCGTCTTCCACGTTATCCTGTGCAACATAAACATTTACACCGCCCGGCATGTCGGGAGCATGCTCCATCGGGGCATCGGCGCCCCAGATCTCATCACCTAAAAAAGCCTCAATTTCATTGTCACTCAGCATGCCTTTAATCTGATCGGCCTGCCACGCTGTCCCCGAAAAAACCTGTCTTGGCTTTTGTTCCTTAATATCCATAGTCTGGCGTTTTTGTTTATTAAATTTCAAGGCTTAAAGATAACAATAAAAAAGGTCAATAATTATGATTTCCGGGTTAATTTTCAACAAACTTTTTCACATCAATATTTTGATTAGTGTAATTTTGTTTGCAACCAAAATCTCAGTGTATGCAATTATCTTATCGCTTCTCAGGCCGGATTAATTTTGTGATGATCACCTGTTTATTGCTGCTGTCCCGCTTTGCTGCGGCGCAATATCTTTCAAACCTTTCCTGCTCAAAAAATGATCCGGTTTTTACCACCTTTGCTGCTCCTGTGGAACGTTCGGATTACCGGCTCGACCAGGCTTACCGCCTGATGTGGTACAACCCGGGCAGCAATATCGAATTTGTTTCAGCGGACGGTGGGAACCTCGGTGTGGCATTTGCCCTGGACGGCGAATTCAGAAAGAAACTTCAATCATTTTACCGGGAACCAATAATTACACATGCTTATCCTGATCTGGTGCAGTTTTATTTTTACCCGTTCAAACATATCCGTGTTGAAGTATTTTTTGATGTGTACAGTTCTACCGGCTGTTTTGCCGAATACAAAGTTGTGAACGAGGGCAAAGCCAATGTATCGCTTACAGCCTTACCTTATTTTTATCTGAACCGAAATTTAAATAACATAACTTATGCTGACCAGATGTTTTCTTTTCATCACCAAAAAGAACGTGATGGCTGGATGAAGAATCATGATATTCCTTACGTTGAAGATTTGCAGACCGAGTTCATGGTCGATCCAATTCCTGATGGTTTCGGGACTTATAGGAAGTTTCCACCAAATGATTCATTGATATCCGGACAACTGAACAGAAGCATCGATGAAAACGCAAATTATCTGATGTTTTCCCAATCCTGGGAAATGGAGCCGGGGGATACAATTAGATTTCGCATGGTTCGCAACCTTGGACCTTCAAATGATGATATTGACCTGCTTCGTAAAGAAAAGCTGCAACTGACAGAAATTCAGCCGGCGAAACTCATCGCTGCCAACGAGCGACGCTTTGAAAGTATCCCTGAAATAAAATTTCAAAGTCCGGATCATGAAGCAGTTTACCGGAACGCATTTAACCTGATGCGCCAGTGCATGATGCCGCCTGAGGGCGAATGCGGCCACAACTATTATATTTTTTCGCGTGAGCCCAAATGGGGCTGGGGCTATGGTGGTCAGGTGTTTCACGAAAGCCTTACGATGCTGGCCTACGCATTTATGGATCCTGAAAGTGCCATGAACTCACAACGGGTTTACATGGAGCGGCAGCGAAAAGACGGCTACATCAACTACCGGACAGGACCCTACCTGAATGAGCAAATTGAAAACAATGGTGAGTTCACCAGCTCTGCTCCCTGGTACAACTACCAAAATCTTGAAATCTACAAAATTACAGGAGATAAAGTGTTTTTGGCTGAAGCTTACGAATCCGGAAAAAAATTCTACAATTATTATGTTTCCAACCGGGATAAGGATGAGGACGGGCTTTGCGAATGGGGAGCCCATGCCGTGCTGGAGAGTGTTCGTGATGCGCGGGTTGCTGTGTGGGATGAGGTGGGCTGGCCATCCAATTTTGAAGGTCCGGATGTGAATGCCATGCTGGTGAGCGAGGCAAAAGCACTGGCAGACATGGCGGCTGAACTGGGGAAACAACAGGAAGCAGAAGGCTGGAAGTCAGATGCTGAAAAGCGGTCAGCGCTTATCAATAAAAAATTATGGGACAGCGAAGACGGCTTTTATTACAATGTGGATATGAACACCGGATTGTTTTCACACAAGTCGAAAAACGACCTGAAAATTAAAGAGATCATTGGATTTTTGCCCATGTGGGCCGGTGTGGCCGATTCTGCTCAGGCGGCAAAACTGATGGAAAGCCTGTTGAACGAAAATGAGTTTTGGCGGAATTATGGTGTCCCGACCTTGTCTGCTTCGCATGATTATTACAATCCAATTGGTTACTGGAACGGGCCGGTTTGGGTGCAGTGGAATTATTTAATTTTCAGGGCGCTTTTGGATTATGGATACGAAGCAGAGGCTACCGAACTGGCCAACCGGGTTTTGGACAATATGGCCTATCATCTGAAAAAAGATCATGTTTTCTGGGAATTCTACAGCGCCGACGACCGTCAGGCAGGCTGGAACCAAACCTACATCTGGGCTGGTATTGCAGCCAGGTTTCTGATTGATCTGGATGCGTTGAATCAAAAATAGTATTCAATCTTTATATACTCCATCAACCAAACTCGCGGTTTATTGTTTTTCATGTACATTTGCCGGCCTGATTGGGACTTATGCTGAAAGAAAAAAAGAACATCATCCTTGGGGCAATTGCCGTTAGTATTTCCGCCATTTTTTGGGGCTTCGACGGCATCGTGCTTACCCCACGATTATACAACCTGGATGTTGGCTATGTGGTTTTTATGCTGCACGCCATCCCGTTTGTAATCATGAACTTTTTCCTGTTTCGGGAGTACAGGTATCTCAAAATGTTTTCCCCAAACGATTACTTTTTTGTTGGTTTGATTGCGCTTTTTGGCGGGGCCATCGGAACTATGGCCATTGTCCATGCGCTGTTTCTGGTGAAATTTCAGCATCTGACCATTGTGGTGCTGTTGCAAAAATTGCAGCCTGTTTTTGGCATTGCGCTGGCTGCCATCATCCTGAAAGAAAAGCTGGGTAAGTATTACATCATATGGGCATCGATAGCCATAATCGGTGGGTATTTTCTCACCTTCGGATTTCATACGCCTAATCTCGAAACAGGTGCCAACACCATTTATGCTGCCGCTTTTGCATTGCTGGCTTCGTTTTCGTTTGGAAGTTCCACGGTCTTCAGTAAAAAAATCCTTAACAAATACAGTTTCAAAACGGCCACATTTTACAGGTATGGCTTCACAACGGCATTTATGCTGCTGTTTGTGTTGATCAGCGGGAAGATAAACCAGGTATTGATCACCACCGAAATGAACTGGATAATATTCCTGATTATAGCTGTCACTACCGGCTCCGGGGCCATCTTCCTGTATTATTATGGCTTAACCAGGGTGAAGGCGATTATAGCTACTATTTGCGAATTGTTTTTCCCGGTATCCGCCATAATTTTCGATTATATTTTCAATGATGCCAAGCTCAGCCTTGTGCAATGGGTTAGTGCCGGGGTAATGATATTTGCCATCGTCAACCTGAACCGTGAGCGCGCAAAGAAACTGGAAAGGCTAAGCCGGAAAAATAAAAATTCAGATTAGAGAATTATTAAAAATTATCCCAAAAATTCCGCTGCCAGGCTAAAGACCTCATCAAAACTTTTCTCAACTTCTTTCTGGAATTTTTCCCTTAACGGGAATGGATTTTCATGGGTGTATGGGAAAGGAAAGTCTAAAATACGGATATCCACAGGGATGTCCCTGGCAGTACCTTGCAGGGTATTCATCACTTCATAATATGGAACCACGGCATCCTGTTTCAAAACCACAGCCTTTGTCCTGCTACTGATTTTTTGGATTTTATCCTCCCTGAATTCAATCAGTTTGTTGTAATCAATCATCGATTTAAAAACTTTGCCCTCGCTGTGCGATTCGCTGAAATAATGTGCCAGTCGGGCATCGGTTTTCATGTAGCTGTCCAAGTGCTCCAGGAAAAATGAATAAAGTGCAATGTTGGCCTCACTGTCGAGAATGGTCTTCTGTACCGGCGCCATGCGGTTAAATACGGGGCCTCCGCAGAAAATGAACAGCCTGGATTTGTCGAACATGCCTTTGTGGTTGTCCATCAGCAAAACCTCAATTAAAAAGGCCCCGATGGAATAGGCAAAGAAGTCGAAGTCGGCATCTTTATCAATCACAGGATGTTTGTCGCTCCTGACTTCTTCGATGAGTTGAATGATGTCGTAAAAAGTTTGTACGCCCGACCAGAAAAATCGTTGCGGCAAAATATGTAACCTTGTGCTGATGGCAACATTGGCAAATGAGGAGCCGACCACGGCAGGGAACAATCCTTCACGTTCCGAACACAGATCGTTCATGGTGCGCGCATCCGACCAGTCATGCGGGGCGCGGTTCATATGGAAAGCAATGGGGAAAAGGATGACTGCATTGCCGGTTTTTTCGGTTAGCAACTTTGCCCAAAACAGGTATTTGTCCCAGTTCTTTTCGTTGAGCCCGTGGAAAAGCATAATGGCGCCTTTCACCTTTTCTTTTCCGGTTGGCCGGAAAATGGAATAGGTGAAAAACCGGTTTTGATGCACTTTGGAATCGGCCAGATTTAATATTTCATTGATTTCCGGTGAGATGGCATTTTGGTAGTCCGGGGTTTTCGGAAAGATTTTACCCTGGTCAACATATCGATCCTCTCCCGGAAGGATGTGGTAGTTTTTTGATTCAAAAGGCAGGTTGACCACGGTTAGCCTTTCATCGTATATCGATTGTGATTGCTCAGAAAGATCAATGGCTTTTCTGAGGTATTTAAATTCATCCTTGTATGCCATGCCGCAAAGTTATGCATATTCCCATCCGGATAATTCGAGTTTTGCACAATTTTGTAATTTTCAATATCGCTATCAATATCAGAAAATTTGTTTTCTTGCGATGTTTAAAGAAGTGTCAAAACATAAATCAACACAGCATGAAGAAACATTTTCTATTCATCGCATTATTGCTTGCTGTTTTCACAGTGGCGAGTGCACAGGAAGTTCCACAATTCACCAGGCAGGATACACTCCGGGGAGCCATCACACCTGAAAGGGCATGGTGGGATTTGACCTATTATCATTTACACGTAAAGGTAAATCCAGCCGATAGTACTTTTCAGGGTAAAAATGTGATACACTTTCGTGCAGTTGAGCCGGGGAGGAAAATGCAGATTGACCTCCAGGATCCCATGCTGATCACGAAAGTGGAAATGGATAATCGTAATCTTGATTTCGTTAAGGATGGAAAAGCGTGGTTTATTCAGACCGGCGAAATGTTTGACGCGGGCAGTTCCGGAAAAATCACTGTTCATTTTGAGGGGAAACCGAAAGTGAGCAGGCGGCCGCCATGGGATGGTGGTGTTTCGTGGAGATACGATGAAAATGGTGAACCTTTCATTGCTACGGCAAATCAGGGTGATGGCGCCAGCCTTTGGTGGCCCTGCAAAGATCACATGTACGACGAGCCCGACAGCATGCTCATCAGTATAACCGCGCCCGGCCACCTGATGGATGTTTCCAATGGGAGGCTTCGCGGAAACACAGAAAACCCCGATGGCACAAAAACCTGGAACTGGTTTGTTTCGAACCCCATCAGCAATTACGTGGTCAACATAAATATTGCCGATTATGTCCATTTCGGGGAAGTTTACCAGGGTGAGAAAGGGCCGCTTGATTGTGATTACTATGTTTTGAAATCCAATCTTGAAAAAGCAAAAACGCATTTTACCGAAGTTCCCCGAATGCTCGAAGCTTTTGAATACTGGTTTGGGCCTTACCCGTTTTACGAAGATGGTTACAAGCTGGTTGAGGTGCCTTATCCCGGTATGGAGCATCAGAGTTCAGTGACCTATGGTAATGGATACCAAAATGGATTTGACGGCCGGGATATCAGCCAGACCGGCTGGGGGGACAAGTTTGATTTTATCATCATTCATGAATCGGGACACGAATGGTTTGCCAATAATATCACCTACCGCGACATTGCCGATATGTGGGTGCACGAAAGCTTCACCGCTTATTCCGAGGGACTTTATGTTGAATATCACTGGGGAAAGGAAGCCGGAGCCGAATATCTTCGCGGAGTACGCTCCAATATTGCACACGACCGCCCGATTGTAGGTTTGTATGATGTGAATTATGAAGGCTCGGGCGATATGTATCCCAAGGGTGCCAATATGTTACACACGCTGAGGCAGATGATCGATGATGATGAAAAATGGCGTAATATCCTGCGTGGCCTCAATCGAGAGTTTTACCATCAGACCGTAAGCGGCAGGCAGATCGAAGATTACATCAATCAACACACCGAATGGGACCTGGATGCTTTTTTCGATCAGTATCTTCGGGAAACCACCACACCAACACTTGAATACCGTTTCATGGATGACCGCCTGATGTTCAGGTGGAGCAATTGTGTTCCGGCTTTTGACATGCCGGTGAAAGTTAAAATCAATGGAAAGGAAACGTGGTTGTATCCCTCCATCGGTTGGACAGGAACAAAGGAGCATATCCGGAAAAAGCACAACAAACTTGAAATCGACCCTGATTTTTATGTGGCTGGTTTTGAGCTGACCGAATAGAATTGCAGGGGGAAGGCATGCTTCTGAAATTGCAAAGATTGAAAATGTTTGAAAGAAAAGTAGCGTCCATTTATTTCAAAAACAACTATCTTTGCGCCCGCAAAAGCGGATGTGGCGAAATTGTGCCGAAAAACCAGAAATCACAGATTTCGTAGTTTTTCGAGCATCCTCGAAATTTA
>JAGYLT010000124.1 GCA_018400545.1 Bacteroidales bacterium | reverse complement strand
ACCCCTGATTTCGGTTACTTCAGAAATCTGAAATGGATTTGCCGGATAAAAAGCATTTTGGCTGTAAACAGCACCTTTTTCGTAGTGCAACGGTCCTTTGTCGGTGTCGAGCGGAATACGTGGTGCAGGCGAAAGTTCTACGCCCTGGATGGTTTCGATGCGATATTCCAAAACGTTGAGTGTAGCTTTTGCACCTTCCGGAATGGCTATGTAGCGGCTTGATCCGGGAACATTTGGCATGCCTTCGTCATTGGGAATGAGGGCACCTGCCATTTCGATGTTTTGCATCGACTCGTCGTTGATTTTTGTTTCGGCAAGGCGAAATTGATCGATTGAGTAGTTAACCTGAACATTGGAACGGGTTTGTTTCTCGAGTGTGAAACCTGCTTGTCCCCAGGCATCATCATAGGTGTAATCCTGAGCCGAAACCGAAGTAACGGCCATCAGACATGACACCAGTAAAGTTAGAAAGCTGTAGTGCGTAAATTTACGGAAATTCATGTTGTTTAAGTTAAAGTGAATATTGCGTGTTAAAAGTTAATAGACTTCGTAAAATTTTTTCAAAAGTGGCAGTAAAAGTAGAAAAAACATTCCACCCTATGAAAGATTCATGGTTGTACCGGAAGGAGATATTTTTATCACATTACTTATCAGGGATTTAAGAAGATGATCGGTTCGAAATTTAACATTTACATTTTAACATATATTGTGAAAAAACGAAGCCTACATCTTAAAATTATGAAATCATGAAGAAATCCGGGATAAGATTTGTAATTTTGACCCACCTTTAAAACCTGTTTATCAAAATCATGGAAAAACTCATTAAAATATTAAAAAACAAGTACGTGCTTATCCTGGCAATATTTATTGTCTGGCTGGCATTCTTCGATCAGGATAACCTGTTCAGGCAGTTTAAGCTTACGCAGGAACTGGAAGAAGCCCGGGATCAGCAGGAGTATTTTTCTTCGGAGTATAAAAAAGACAGCACCCTGCTCCACCAACTGGAAAACGACCCCGAAGTGTTGGAAAAAATGGCCCGCGAAAAGTACCTCATGAAAAAGGATGATGAAAAGATTTTTCTGATCGTTGACGACAAGGAAAACGTTGATGATGAAGAAAAATAAAACCCGTCTTTCCTGAACGAGCACCCTGTTATTTCATCACATCAAAAAGCATTAAAATATCCTTGCTCTCAAGTATTTCGGCTTTTGCCGGATTGAGCTTGATAACGCGCTTACCGAGCTTCAGCTCCCTGAACAGTTTTGGCGGTTTTTTACCGGTTAGCGTGGGCGAAATAATCAGGCTGATCTGATCCACCATGCCGTTTTCCAGTAAAATACTACTCAGCACCCCGCCATTGTCGGACACCATGGTTTCCCACGAAAAAACTTCAGCCAGTTTTTCAAATGCAACTTTGTAATCCACTTTTACCTCACCACAGATGTAATATTTGTATTGGCGATCTTTCAGGTAATTGATGTAGGATTCGGGGGTTTCAACGGTAACGAGCACAGCCACATCACGGCAATGTTCATAGCGGCGGTAAATGTGTAAAAATCCTTCAAGTTTTCCGGTACTGTCCGGAAAAACCCAAACCGGACCTCCGGAATGTTTATCTTGCGTATTTGGTTCAAAATCTGATGGTTCCTCCGGCGAAACATGTTGCCTGAACATTTTAATGCCCTGGCGGGCTGTCTCGGATCCAACAAGATACATGTCGGCTTTGTGGCTATTCATGATGGAATAATATTGCCCCGGGTCGATCTGGAAACCTGAAATGGCGCCATCGAGGCTTACCTGATTGTGTATGATGACTTTTGACATGTTATTCATTTTTATTGGCCGGCAAAAGTATAATTTTCGGCTACACTTAAAAATTGTGCGTTTTCCGGCAAAGGGAATATCTCTATTTTCGCAGCCAAAACTCAGCCGGATGAACCGAAAAATCCTGAACCTGGCCATTCCCAACATCATCAGCAACATCACGGTGCCATTGCTCGGTATCGTTGACCTCACGCTGATGGGCCGGTTGGGCGATGAGGTTTACATTGGAGCCATTGCCGTGGGTGGTATGATTTTCAATTTCATTTACTGGGGTTTTAGTTTTTTACGGATGGGAACCTCGGGATTTACAGCACAGGCATTTGGAAAAAACGATAAGAAAAACCTGATCATCATCCTTTCACGGGCCCTGCTTGCCGCGGCAGTTGGAAGTTTACTTTTAATCACTTTGCAATGGCCCATTGATTTGTTGAGCTTTTGGATCATCAACAGCAGTGCGGGCGTGGAAAACTTTGCACGCAGCTACTTCTACATCAGGATTTGGGCGGCGCCGGCAACTATTTCGCTATATGCGTTCACGGGGTGGTTTATCGGGATGCAGAATGCCAGAATTCCCATGACGGTGGCCATCATGATCAATATCCTGAACATCGCATTTAATCTGTTTTTCGTATTTGTCCTCAACCTGAAATCGGATGGTGTGGCATGGGGAACGCTGCTGGCACAGTATTCCGGACTGGCCCTCAGCATTTATTTTTTCCGTAGGAAATTTGGCCATCTTGTGCAGCATTGGGAACGCAAAGCCATGACCAACCTGGAAGAACTGCGGAAATTTTTCATGGTAAACAAAGATATCTTTATCCGCACCCTGGCCCTGATTTTTGCCATGTCGTTTTTTACAGCAAAATCTGCCGAAACCAACGATCTGATTCTGGCTATCAACACTATTCTGTTCCAGTTTTTTATTTTCTTCTCCTATTTTGTGGATGGCTTTGCCAATGCCGGCGAAGCGCTGGCCGGGCGGTATATCGGTGCCGGCGACAGAAAAAACTTGTTAAAATCCATAAAGCTTACCTTCATCTGGGCACTATTTATTAGTCTGGGATTTATGGCATTAAACCTGGCCGGAGGTCAGTTTGTCCTGAACCTGATGACCGGCAATCAGGAGATTATAGACGGCGCAGCTCCTTATTTGCCCTGGATTGTGATTATCCCAATCATTTCTTTTGTGGCTTTTATCTGGGATGGCATTTATGTGGGGGCAACCATTTCCAACCATTTGCGAAATTCCATCCTGGTCGCACTGGTTTTTTTCTTTGGATTGTTTTATTCCCTGAGAGGTACGCTGGATAATCATGCGCTTTGGCTTGCGCTATCGGTCTTTCTGCTGGTTCGCGGAATCTATCTTTCCATTTTTGCATCCGGCACCATTTTTAAATTGGCGAAATAATCAGCCAACAAAAAAGCCATCTGAACTTCAGATGGCTTTTTAACATCGATTGATTTTTCGGTTTACAAATTCAGGAATGTAATCCCAACTGCGAAGGGATACAACTCAGGCCCACGGCCCTCTTTGAACAGCTCGTTCATCGAATAGGTGGCATAGAGGTTTATCACCCCCCAGCCGATCCTGACAGTGGCATCATAACGGAAGGGCCTCAGATGAAAGTCATCGCGCTGCTTGGGCTTTTGGCGGCCATTATCGAAATAAAGCTGCTTTGTATGTGTGGCATAGCGCCATCCGGCAACCACCCCTGCAGCAATGTGGAAACTGTTTTTGTTTGAAAACCGGTTGGTTTGGTACTCGAAAAACAGCGGCAGGGTAAGATAATTCACCACAAGTTTGCTTTTTCTCCAGTCGCGGGTATCGTCATAATAACCATAAATGCCGGCGGAGTCGGGGCTCAGGATTACATTGTTGGAAAAACGGTAATTGTTCCAGCGCAGCCCAAGCCCGGTAACCAATCCGAATTTGTTGTTGATCAGGTTAATATTTTGTTCGAAGAAGTTGATGTTTACGTCGATGGATTTCTCATATTTTAAATCCAGGTAATTGTATTCATCAGGAATGTTGATGTTGAAATCCTTATCCACATAGCCATTCACACCCAGATCGAAACCGGCCCAGTGGCCTTTGAATTTATGCTTCTTACTGCGTTTCCACTTCACGTGGCCATCTTCGTCCACCACAAGGCTGTGATTGCCCACGGCAACTTTTGTAGAGTCGCCATCGATCACTTCCACCTTAACACCTCCAACTTCTACAATGGTTGTGTCGCCGCGTTCCCAGGACCTGACATTTGTCTTCAACACTTCGAATTCGTCATATTTATAATCATCATTTCCGGTGCCGATTATTTTTTCAGGATTCCCGCTAACCGAAATACTACCAGCGCCACTCTTTGAACTTCTTACTTCCTCCGTGGCATTGATCCTGATTTCGGATGCACCGCTGGCATTGGCCTCAGTTTTTGTGGTCACCAGGTCACCAGCTTTTACTTCGGCTGCACCACTTGTTTTTATCTGATGAAAATAGGCACTGCCTGAAAGCCTCACATTGGATGCTCCGGATGCTCTGGTTTCCAGCTCATCCACATCAACCGAAAGCATGGCCTCCGCAGCTCCCGAAGCAATAATTTTCAGATTTTTTGCGCTCAGGGAATTTTCGCTCTCTAAAGTTGCAGCGCCACTAACATCAATCTTTTCGATAACCGGATTCGAAACATAGATATTTAATGCGGTGGCATTTTTTATGTTTTTTGAATATATCTTCAGTTCATTTCCGCTGACTTCGGTCATGATTTTTTCCATCAGGTTTTCATCAGCTTCCACAATCAGTGAAGTTTTATCGGATTGGGTAAAATACACATTGAATGCTCCGCCAACGTCGAGGTTTTTAAATAATGGGATTTCGCGTTCCTGCTTCACTACCTTTTTGTTGCCTTTAACATTTTGAGCCGATGAAAGTATTGGCATCACTACCATTGCAGCCATCATCGCCAGCACCAGATTTCTAAAAAAAGTCGTTTTCATAATTTTACGTTTTTATCGGTTAAATTCAACTCTATGACGGCGGCTTTCCAAAAAAAGTTACAGGGTAGAAATGAAGGCGTTTGAAACAGTCTGTGAACCTTTGGGAAAATTTGCTTCAATACAAAAGAAAACCGGGACTGACAAGGCAATCCCGGTATATTATTAAATTTGCTTTCTGAAAGGTTTTGTGAGCCAATCAGGATGATACATTATCCGTCTTTGAGAATAGCGGCAATTTTATGCGCCAGTTTGCTGGCACCAATCCTGAAGTAGTCTTTATTGAGCCACTTTTCGCCCAGCACTTCTTTAACCAGCAGATAATAATGGATGGCATCTTCAGGTTCTGAAATACCACCGGAAGGCTTAATACCAACCATTTTTCCGGTTTTTTCGTAGTACTCTTTTATGGTGTCAAGCATGATCAATACAGCCTCCGGAGTTGCGCCAGGTGCTATTTTTCCTGTGGATGTTTTGATGAAATCGGCACCACCGTTTATAGCCACTTCGCTGGCTCTTCTGATCTTGAATACGGTTTCCAATTCTCCGGTTTCGAGGATTACCTTCATCTTTGCCTTGCCTGCTACCTCACGCATTCCCAGAATTTGATCATATGCTTCGCGGCATTTATTGGCGAGGATGAAACCACGCGAGATCACAACATCCACCTCATCGGCACCATGTTCAACAGCATATCTCACCTCGGTTTGCTTGACTTCGGCCGGCACAAGGCCGCTCGGGAAACCGCCTGCCACAGAAGCCACCTGGATATCGGAGCCTTTGAGTTGTTCCTTTGCCAGTTTGGTAAAAACCGAATAGAAACAAACAGCCGCAACATTGGGGATGCCTTTTTCCTGGTCAGCAAAAGTTTGGGCATGCTGACAAATTGAAAAAATCTTCACATTGGTATCGTTTCCTTCGAGCGATGTAAGATCGATACACCCCAGGATAGTTTTCAGAATTTCCCTGGTTTCACCATCATCCGGTTTTATTTTCATGATGGATTCAGCCCTTTCAGAGAGGGCATCCATCTTTACAGAATAATTATCAAATTCAATCATACTTATTGTTTTAGCTTTTATCATTTATAAAAACATCTTTTGAATTACCGCTTACTTTAGTGCGCGGATAAAAGGAAATTAGCTACATTGGGTTAAAAATCCTGAAAATTTTTTAAAATGAAAAAATAAAAATTTTCAGGATTTTAGGTTGTTGATTATCAGCTTATAAACCGCACACTAAAGTATGCGGTAGTTTATTCACATAAATTTATGAATAGTCCAAGTTAGAAAAGTCGGAAACGCTAAAATATCAAATATTTTCAACGATCTCAAAGTTTGTGAATTTTTCGGTGTTTTCAAAATCATACTCCGGATATTTATAAATCGGAATACGCGGTTCGGAAACACCGGCTGAATATCCCCAAAGGGATTCATATTCTGCAATGTCCTCCCCAATTTCCTTGAGTTGCATCAGGTATTCCCAAATGGTTTTCGATTCGATGATGACCACCTTACCCATTTGATCAACAATGGGGCTGTGACGCCTATAGCTGTCGTGATCAAACTCAAGAATGCGTCGCCCGTCTTCGGTTATGCCAATGGTTCTGAATGTGAGGCTTTTGCCAACTCCCGGAAGATTAAGCACGTTTCTGTCAGTCCCCAAAAATGGTAGTCCGGCTCTTTGCCTTAGCGCTTCAATATTTTCTGTGATTTTCTCAGCTTCGAGTGGAAAATCCCTGATCTCATCATAGAATTTTTCGGGTATCTCACCAATTTTTTTCTCTTCGAGCTGTTCCTGAACTGCACGGGCATTTGTAGCAAAATTGTACTTGTTTTCCTGGTAGCCCTTCACACTAAAAGTGTAATAAGTCATTACCCCGATATCATTGAGCACTTTTCTTAACTTAGCGGTGTGCCCGCGGACAGAAGCAGCCGTGGTAAATACCTGCTGATTGGTCACGATCCACCCGGCCGAAAGAATTCTGTTGATTCCCTTCTTCACCTCAGCCGTGATTTCCATGGCAGATTCAAAATGCGTTTGAATTACAAACTGCTTAAAGCCAATGGCTGAGGC
>JAGYLT010000123.1 GCA_018400545.1 Bacteroidales bacterium | reverse complement strand
ATGATCACAAATTCGTTTAATTCGTTCAATTCGATGATGATAAAGAATAAGGTTGCGGATTCATGGTAATAATTTATGTTGTCAAAATCATAATAGTTACTAATTTTCCTTGTGGTTGTTGGTTTTCAGGATTCTTTCTCTACCTTTGTGAAAGGGAGTGAAACCCGGTGAAAATGAATAAACTATTTTTTGTCATTGTCTTTAGCCTGCTTGTGCTGTCTGTTTCCGCTCAACAAGTTCAGTATCATCGCATTTCTATAAATGTCACGGATGAAATACCGGAACAACTTCAAAAGTTGGGTCCCGGCATACATTTTCATGAGGACGGAAATGCAATCATTGCGGAGGTTTCTGATGAAGAATTAAAACAATTGAATGCAGCCGGAATAAATTATGATTTGGTGATCAGCAATATATCGGCATTTTATGAGCAGCAAAACCGCGGTAAGGATACTGAAAAGATAACCGAAGCCTTTCGATTGCGGGAAGATTTCAATGTGCCCGAAAACTTCACTCTGGGGTCGATGGGTGGTTTTTGCACCTGGGATGAAATAAACGCACACCTCGATTCCATGCATGCGCTGTTTCCGGATTTGATTTCTCAAAAAGAAGCATTGCCGGTACAGTCCGTTGAAGGGCGGCCCATTTACTGGTTGCGCATATCCGATAATCCAAATCAAAACGAAGATGAACCGGAGGTGTTTTATAACGCATTGATCCATGCCCGAGAGCCTGCATCAGCACAGCAGATGCTCTATTTTATGTATTATTTGTTAGAAAACTATGATACAGATGCTGAAATACAGCGAATTATTGATCATACGGAGTTATATTTTATGCCGTGCATAAATCCCGATGGATATGTCTATAACGAAACCGGATTTCCCAATGGTGGCGGAATGTGGCGTAAAAACCGGCAGGTTAATTACAATAATTCCAGAGGTGTGGATCCAAACCGGAATTTTGGATATATGTGGGGTTACGATGATATCGGGTCATCGCCCGTTCCCAACAGCGCAACATACCGGGGTGAAGCAGCTTTTTCGGAACCTGAAATACAGGCTGTCAGGGATTTTACGCTGAACCACGATTTTAACCTGGTGCTCAATTATCATTCATATGGAAACCTGTTGCTTTTCCCTTGGGGCTATGTGAGCTATTTTTTACCTGACGATTATGCACACCTCAGGGATATGGCTTCGTCACTTACCCATAAAAATAATTTTAACTTCGGGTCGGCGCCAAAGTTGTTGTATCTTGTAAATGGTGACGCAACCGATTGGTTTTACGGGGAACAGGTGCAAAAACAAAAAACATTTGCCTTTACACCGGAAGTGGGTCATAACCAATATGGATTCTGGCCACCCATGGAGGAAATCATACCACAATGCCAAAGCTGTCTCGATATGAATCTGCTTGCCGCGCAAATGGCCGGATGTTACACCGAAATAATTGATGCAGCTCCGGTAAACATCACCGAAGCATCCGGATATCTTCAGTTTGACCTGCGGCGGCTGGGCCTGGCCGATATGCCTTTTACAGCTTCCATCATTCCGCTTGACAACGATTTCGACAGTATCGGCGCGCCCGAAACAATCAATTCAGTGCCCACCGATGCGTTCCATCGCGACTCGGTTTTTTACAGGCTCAAGCCGGGATTCATTCCTGGTGATCAGATCAGTTATGTGATAAAAATCGAAAATGACGCTTTCATAAATTCCGATACAATTACACGAATTTTTGGCCCATCCACAGCTATTTTTGAAGATGATTTTGATGATATCGACAATTGGGAAACCGACGTCTGGGCCATCCGCAATAATGAGTATTTCTCACCTCAATATTCCGTTTCTAATGTGGCTGGTAACTATTATTCCAATAACAGTGAAACATATCTTTTGTACAACGATATTATTTTGCAGGATGAAACGGATGCCCTTTGGGTGAATTTCAAAGCCAAATGGGACCTGGATGGCGGCCGCGATTATGTGAAAACTGTTTATTCTACTGACCTGGGACAAAGCTGGATTCCGCTCAAAGGCCGGTTTTCATCCACAATATTTGAAGACGAAGAACCCACACCTGTATATGAAGGTTTTAATGAAGAGTGGATAAATGAACGGATTCTGATTACCGGCATAAAAAATATTCCATTGAAGTTTGGTTTCCATTTTTCCAGCGATAACAAGTATGGCCGTTCAGGATTCTATTGTGATGATTTCAGGATTTTTACCTCCGACATGGGAACCACAGCACAAACCATTTCGATTGATGAGGGATGGACGGGCATTAGTTCTTACCTCATACCGCTCAATCCGGATATTTCAGCCATTTTTGGTGATCATCTTAGCCAGGTTGAATTTTTATTGAATGAAGATCAGTTTTTTCAGCCCGGAAACAATAATGGTACACTCACCATCTGGAATCCTCTGGATGGTTTTATGATAAAGGCGTCTCAATCATTCCAACTGATAATTAGCGGATATCCTGAGAACAGTATGTCGATGAATTTGAATGCCGGATGGAACCTCGTTTCCATGATTTCAGATCAGGCGGTGGATGTGAATCAACTTGTTTCAGAACCTTCCGGTGCTATTCAATTCATAAAGGAAGCCTGTGGAATCAAAACCTGGTGGCCCGAAAAAAATATTGAAGTCCTGTTGCTGCTCCAGCCGGGAAAATCCTACTTAATCCTTATGGATCAGGATGCAAAACTAAAAATTGAATGATTTTTTCTCAGCACCTTTACGACTAATCTACCATATTTTTATGTTGGAATGTCCCCCGAAAAATTCCAGGTCAACCTCTTGATTTTCAAATCCTCCGATCCCGAAATTTCGGAATGAACCGTCAAAGCTACCCCCAACTATGCTCACTTGACCCGACAGTAGCATGAATTTTCTATTTTTGCAACTACGAATAAAAAAATTAGTTCAATGAGAATTTTATTTCTGATCATCTGCCTGCTTACAACAAATATCCTTTTTTCTCAAAGTTTTAATCTGCGTGGCCAAATCGCCGGTTTGGATAATGAAACGATTAAAATATCCAATTTTTTTGGTAATGAAGACCGGGTGATAGATTCGGTGATGACGGATGAGAAAGGTGCTTTTAGCTATACTTTTCCTGCGGATTTCAACACCGGAATGTACAGGCTGCGGTTTCTGAACAATCAGTTTATGGATGTCATTTTTAATGATGAGGACATCCGTTTTAAAACAAACAGGATAGCACTGATCGACAGCCTCGAATTCACCGAGTCGATTGAAAATCAGTTGTACTTTGAATATCTGAACCGGCGAAATATGATGGACTACAAACTGGAATTGCTTGGGCCGGTTAAAGCTTATTATCCACAGGATGATCCATTTTACGATCAGGTTTACGATAAATTTAAATCCATAAATCAGGAATTTGACGATTTTGCAAACGATATTGTTGAGGATAATCAGGACACCTGGGTATCCCGGTTGATAAAATCGGATTACACACCTTCACCACCGCTGGATATGGACCAGGCCGAAGCCATGCAGTACATGCGTGTGCATTTTTTCGACAATGTGGATTTTACCGATACTTCCCTGCTTTATTCAAATGTTTTTTCCGGGAAGGTGATGCAGTATCTTTCGTTTTACCAAAACAACCGTATGACCAAGGATCAGTTGCAGGTGGAGTTCATCAAGGCGGTAAATACAATTATGGATGTGACCAGCGTAAACCAGGATGTTTATAATTATGTGCTGGATTACCTGATTACCGGATTTGAATCTTACGGATTTGAAAAGGTTATTACGTATATCGCCGATAACATTAGCTTTGAGGAAACCTGTGTAAACAGTGAGCGGAAGGCCCAACTTGAAAAAAAAGTGGAAAGCCTGAAGAAATTTTCAGTGGGGAAAAAAGTGCCTGATTTTACAGCAACCGATTTGGAAGGCCGCGAAATCACGCTGTCTGAAATGGGTTCCCAATACACCCTGCTGGTTTTTTGGGCCACCTGGTGCCCGCATTGCACCAGCCTGATCCGGGAGCTGCAGCAAATCTATTTCCCCGAAAGCAACGACAAATTAGAAATAGTTGCTGTTTCTCTGGACGATTCGCGGGAGGAACTCGAAGGATTTCTTGCGCAGGGCGATTACGGCTGGATCAATATTTCGGATTTTAAAAAGTGGAATGGAGAAATCGTACAAAAGTATGATGTATATGCCACACCAACCATGTACCTTGTGTTCCAGGACAGAACTATCCTTGCAAAACCAATGTCGTTTGGAGAGTTAAAAACCGAATTGTTCGAGCGGAATATCCTGCATTAATCCGGTTTATCGATCTATAAACAAATCGTTTTTTTGGAGGTCAGAAAACCCTTTTTCAGGGAGGGGGTCTTGTCTCATTCAGGTTTGTCCGGTTGATTATGCCCCTTGTAAAACTATAATTTTTTCACATTCACAGCGATAAGTCCTTTTGGCCCACGCTCAACTTCGTATGTTACTCTGTCCCCGTCAAAAATTTCGTCGATGCAATTGTTGATGTGAACGAAAATATCATGCTTACTGATTGAATCTTTTATAAATCCAAATCCCTTGGAGGTGTTGAAAAATGCAACTGTCCCGGTTTTTTCCGTTTCCTCTTCGCTACCGTCATTTCGGTTTGGAGGAGCCAGTTGGATGTCCTCAGCTTTGATTTCTTCTTTTTCTGCAGGATCGGGAGGCGTGTCGAGAATGTTGCCATGCTCATCAACGTACGCAATCATATCATCGAGGCTTCCGGATGATCCGCTTTCTTTGCGGGCTTGCCGCTTTTCAGCTTTCTCTTTCCGTTTTTTATCTTTCCGTTTTTTAACTTCTTTTTTGTTAAACGATTGTTGCGATCTACTCATGTTTTACGCTCTGTATGGTTTTAATGTGTTAATAATGTACAACTGCTAAATGTGTAAAAATAAAACCTGCGGCTTTAGTAAAGCGCTGCAGGTTTTACTTTACTTCGATCAGTTTCTTAATACTGTTTTCTTGGGCGGGCTTCGTTTACGGTGATGTCGCGGTCATGATGCGAGCTGCCATTCAATTCGTCGATGGCGGTTTTCGCTTCCGATTCATCATCCATTTCAACAAAACCAAAGCCTTTGCTACGTCCACTGTATTTATCAGTGATAACTTTTGCAGAACTTACGGTTCCGTAATTGCTGAAGAGCTCCTGAAGTTCCTGATCATCAACCTTGAAATCAAGGTTTCCTACATAAATATTCATCTCAAAATGTGTTAAGTGACTAATAATTCTAAAAAAAGTGAGCAATTTAGAACTAACAACGCAGAGGGAATTAGCTTACGTTTGCGTTTTTCTTAGATTTGAACTTGGGTGCAAAGATATGATTTTCTATTATATGGTAATAACAGTTTGTTTCTTATCATTGATAACGGTGCTAATGTTGCAAATCAGAATTTACCCCGGTCCTTCCAGAAGGGATCCCAATGTAAAAGGGTGTTCTGATTTCAATAGATTGCACCAGGATTTATCCATTGCTACAGTAGGGTTAGGGTAAACAAACTGTTGAAAATCATCTTTATTGGGTTTTTCTTACCCGGAGACTATTTAGTTTTAATTATATTTCCGGCATGTCAGAAAGAAGATTTATTGATATCAGGTTTTATGAAGAACTCAACGATTTTCTGCCGCTGAACAAAAGAAAGCGGGATTTTGGTTTTGCGTTTAAGTATAATCAAACCGTAAAAGATGCCATTGAAGCTTTGGGGGTTCCCCACACTGAAGTGGATTTGATTTTGGTTCATGGAGAGCCGGTTGGGTTTGATTATCAGTTGCAGGCGGGGGACCGCATTTCTGTTTATCCTGTTTTTGAGCGTTTGGATATTTCACCGGTTAACCGGCTTCGTCCTGAACCGCTTCGCGAAACACGCTTTATCCTGGATGTGCATCTCGGTAAGTTATGCCGGTATTTGCGCATGTTGGGTTTTGATACGTATTATCGCAATGATCTGGATGATCCGGAAATTATTGAACGGTCGGTTACTGAAAAGCGAATTATCCTTACCCGGGATTTGGGCATCCTGAAAAACGGAAAAGTAACACATGGACATTTCCTGCGGTCGCAGGATTCCAGGGAGCAGTTGCAGGAGGTGATCCGTCGCTTTGACCTGAGCAGGCAGGTTAAACCTTTCAAGCGCTGCATGGATTGCAACGGCCTGATGACAAAAGTGGATAAAAAGGAAATTGAAGACCAACTGAAAACCGGAACCAAAAAATGCTACGAGAAATTTTTCCGTTGCACCTCATGCCAAAAAATCTACTGGGAGGGCTCCCACTATCAAAAGATGCAGGAATTTATGCGTTCAGTTTTGCAGGAATAAAAAATGCCGGAAATTTCTTCCCGGCATACTTTCTTTTCTGTCTTTCAGATTATTTACTCACAATCTCGTAAGTATCCTTGGCAATCATCATTTCCTCGTTTGTGGGAACCACCAAAACCTTCACTTTCGAGTCAGGTTTTGACAGGATAGTTTCTTTGCCGCGTAACCCCTTATTAAGTTCAAAATCGAAATTAACACCGAGGAACTCCAAACCTTCGATAGCGTTGGCGCGGGTCACCGAATCATTTTCTCCAATGCCGCCTGTGAATACAATCGTGTCAACGCCTCCCATTACCGCAGCATAAGCGCCGATGTATTTTTTAACCCGGTAAGCATACATCTTATATGCCACCTGTGCCCGGTGGTTGCCTTCTTCGGCAGCAATCTCCACATCACGCATATCCGACGAAAGCCTTGAAACACCCAGTACACCGCTAAATTTGTTCACCAGGGTATTGGCCGTTTTCAGGTTCAGGTCTTCCTTGTTCATGATGTGGAACAGTGCGCCTACGTCCAGGTCACCGCAGCGGGTACCCATCATCACACCCTCAATGGGGG
>JAGYLT010000122.1 GCA_018400545.1 Bacteroidales bacterium | reverse complement strand
AGGGAACCGACTGGGTAGATATCGATTCCTACGACCCGAATACACAAACCATCAGTTACATCGATCCGGATGGCAATATTGAAAATGTTCCGGTTAACGGTGGTTTGTCTATTGACATGTTCAGCCCGGACGAGTTGCTGAACGATGGTGTTAATTACGTGTATTACTATGGTTACGATCCTTACGGAAACCGCCACAGCAGCAGGCCGGCTTTCGATGATTTCTTCAATAATACAGAAAGTATCCTCCTGCCAAACGGACAGGAAAAAGAATATTTCACGCGCGATATCCAGGCTTTCGAACCCATTTACGGTGCATTTTATCTCCAGGATAAATTCGCATTCGACGATTTGATCTTTAATATAGGTGTACGTGTTGACCGTTTTGATGCCAACCAGAATGTGTTGAAAGATCCATACCTGTTTTATTCAGCCTATGATGCACAGGAAATGTCAAACGATCCTGACCTGTGGTTTAACGGTCAGGCACCCAGTCACCCTTCGAATATTGGCGAAAATGCTGTGGTTTACATCGATAATAAGGATAACCCGTCTGAGATTTTAGGTTATCGCGAAGATGAGACCTGGTATAATTCTTCAGGTGCTGTAATTCAGAACCCGAATATTCTGGATGCCGGTAATGGTATCACGCCTTATCTGAAAAATCCAAACCAGAATAATATTTCAGCGGAGGTGTTTGAAGACTACGAACCACAGATTAGCTTCATGCCACGTATTTCATTCTCCTTCCCGATATCGGATGAAGCGTTGTTTTTTGCACACTACGACATTCTTACACAGCGTCCGACCAGCGCATTGCGGATGGACCCAACAGATTACCTGTTTATCGACAGGCGGGGAGCCATCAACAACCCGAACCTGAAGCCACAGAAAACCATCGATTACGAATTGGGTTTCCAGCAGAAGGTGAGCAATACTTCGTCGTTGAAAATTTCAGCGTTCTATCGCGAAATCCGCGATCAGATTCAGTATTATCGTTTTACCGGTGCTTACACCGGGGGTTCAAACCTGTATGACTCCTATTCAAATCTTGACTTTGCCACCGTTAAAGGGTTAACTGTGGAATACGACCTTCGTCGTACAAATAATGTTAGGGCAAGATTAAGTTATACCCTGCAGTTTGCCGAAGGTACCGGTTCCAGTCCAAATACTGCTGCCGCACTGGTTAACGCAGGATTACCAAACCTCAGGACTATCTTCCCGCTTGACTGGGACAGGAGGCACTCATTTAATATTGTACTCGACTACAGGTTTGGTGAAGGCAAAAACTACAGTGGGCCAACATCCACAAAACAGATTAAAGGTACCGATCAGGTTAAAACAACACAGTGGTTGAAAAATACCGGCGTTAACTTTACCCTCAGCGGTGGTTCCGGGACTCCATACACGAGAGCCGAAAATATTATCGGGGTTTATGCCGGTGGCGGCGGATACGTGCTTGACGGAACCATCAACGGTTCAAGGTTGCCCTGGCAGTTCAGGATTGACGGACGTCTCGACAGGGATATCAGTATTTCCAAAAATCCGGAATCAAGAACGTACCTCAATGTTTATCTTCAGGTGTTAAACCTGCTGAATACCAAAAATATCATCAATGTTTATCCGGCTACCGGAAGTCCTGATGACGACGGCTACCTGGCCGCTCCTGAATGGCAGAATAACATCGAAGCATCTATAGATCCGCAGGCCTATCGCGATCTTTATTCATTAACGATGAACACTCCGTTTAACTTTAGTACACCAAGACAAATTCGTTTGGGTGTAATCTTCAACTTCTAAACCAAAAGGAATTAACTAAGGAAAAAATAAAATATGATAAAAATGAGATACATATTACGAACCTTGCTACTTTCCTTGATTCTTTTGTTTCTCGCACAAGGAAATTATGCAGAAGAACAGCAGGATGTAAACACCCAACAGAATTTAAAAGCCAGTGCTGCCGGATGCTCAGCCGGGGGTTCATTCGCATTTCTCGATGTTAACAACATCCGCGCCCGTATTAATACCGGTGGTGATATGTGGTGGAACTTCGACCGTGCTGAATATTACGTGCCTGCCAATTCTACTCAAACTTCCATGTTCTCGGCTTCACTATGGATTGGTGGCCTTGACGTTAACGGGCAGCTCAAACTTGCTGCACAGCGTTACCGTCAGGTAGGTATCGATTACTGGCCGGGCCCGATCTCAAGGATTGATGCCTCGGTGGAAGCAGAAACATGTGCTGAGTATGATGAAATATTTGAGATTTCAAGAGCTGAAGTTGATGCATTTCTTGCATGGTACAATAGTGCTGACCCAACCGAAGAATTCCCGGATTATTCAATTCCCGAATCTATTTTAGGGTGGCCGGCACATGGTGATGAGTCCCTTGGACAGAGCTATTATTTAGCGCCATTTTACGATAACGATGGAGATGGTAATTATGATCCAAATGCCGGAGATTATCCATATTACGACGTAGATAACAGCCTTTGCCGTACATTAACCCCAACAGCGGATGCAGATTACTACTATCCGGATGATCCGGACAACTGGAAGTATGGTATTCTTGCCGACCAGGTGATAAAGGGCGACCAGACACTCTGGTGGGTTTTTAACGATAAGGGGAATATCCATACGGAAACCGGTGGTGCAGCCATTGGCATGGAAATCAGGGCACAATCATTTGGATTTGCCACCAACGACGAGGTGAACAACATGACTTTTTATAGTTATGAAATTATAAACAGATCTACTTTTAAACTTACCAATACCTATTTTAGCCAGTGGGTGGATACTGATCTTGGGTACGCCTGGGATGATTATGTGGGATGCGATGTGGCTCGTGGACTCGGATATTGCTATAATGGTTTTCCGGTGGATGGTTCTGGTGAGGTTGAAGCTTACGGAGAGCAACCGCCGGCAATTGGTGTTGACTTCTTCCAGGGTCCTTACATGGATCCGGATGGTGAAGATAATCCCAAATATCAGTTTGTTACAAATGCACAGGGAGATACAATTGATCAAATTCAACTTTGCGACGTGAGTATCAACGGTGTGAACTTTGGGGACGGCATAGTTGATAATGAGCGTTTTGGTATGCGCAGGTTTGTATATCACAACAACCAATCTGCCAATCCCAACACAACCGACCCGCAAACAGCTCCTGAATATTACAATTATCTCCGCGGTATCTGGAAAGACAATACAAAAATGCTTTATGGCGGTACTGCTCACGTGAACGACCCCAAAGCTGTCGGTCCAATATGTGATTTTATGTTTCCCGGAAATACCGACCCGTGTAACTGGGGAACAGGCGGGGAAAACCCGAATGACGGATTTAATCAAAATGGTAAATACTGGACCGAGGAAACCGAGGAGAATCAGCCCGGCGACCGACGGTTTATGCAGTCAGCCGGACCATTCGACCTGGAACCTGGCGCTGTGAACTATATTACAGTAGGTATCCCCTGGGCACGTGCTACTTCTGGTGGCCCCTGGGCGTCAGTATTGCTGCTTCGCGTTGTGGATGATAAAGCACAGGCACTGTTCGATAACTGTTTTAAGGTACTCGACGGCCCGAGTGCTCCGGATCTTACTTTCCTTGAAATGGATAATCAACTGATTGTAACCATCTCCAACAGAAAAGGCTCAAACAATTATCTGGAGGCATATGAGGAAATCGATCCAAATATTCAATTGCTCGAAGACACAACAGGCTCTCGCACACAAGCTCAGGAAGATTCATTAAGGTCTTACCGTTTTGAAGGATATCAAATATATCAATTACGAAGACCTGATGTGAGTGTAGAAAGTCTTTCTGATCCTGACCTTGCAAGGCTGGTAGCACAGTTTGATAAAAAGAATGGAATAACCAGGCTCGTAAATTATTATTTCGACAAAGGCATTCAGGCAAACGTTCCTGTGGTTGAGGTAGAAGGTGGCGATGAAGGTATTAGTCATACTTTTAAAATTACACAGGATGCCTTCTCTGAAAAGGATCCGAAGCTTATAAACCATAAGCAGTATTATTTCATTGCTATTGCTTATGCCTTTAACGAGTATGCCCCCTATTCGCAGGACCCTGCAATCGAAAATGGATTGTATGGCCAAAAGGAACCTTATCTTGCAGGTAGGAAGAATATCAAGGTTTACACTGCAATACCCCACACACCAGTGAATGGGATTACTACAAATTCAGAATATGGTGACAGGTTTGGTATTACAAGAATTCAGGGTAATGGTAACGGAGGATTTGATCTTGAGATGGAAGCTTCAACAGTGGACGAAATTTTGTCAAAACCGCCTATCAGATATACCTGGGACGAAGATACCGAAACCTATTTTACACTCGATACCATTGGAACTGATAATTATCCGATTGCTTACGAAATCGACTATGTTACAAACTTTAGCCCGCTGAATGTAAAGGTTGTTGATCCGCTTGATATGAAAAGCGGTGAATATACACTGAGGTTTACTGAGGTGAAGCAACCTACAAAGGAAGACTCACAGGGAAATATCACCCTTAGTGATTCCTTAAGGATTCTGGATGCAAAATGGATACTGACTGATGGCACTGGTAATTCCTGGCCATCAGATACATCAATTAGTTTACGCAATGAGCAGATAATTCCGGAACTCGGTATCTCAGTGGATATTGAACAGATTTCCAAAATGGGCCGGACTGTTGAAGGCACAAATTTGATTAATTCTTCCTTAACTTTTGCAGATAGTTCCAACAGATGGATAACAGGTATAGCTGATAATGATGTAGCCGATGATATGCGAAACTGGATCAGGGCCGGTACTTATGAAGATGATGAATTCAGTTGGTGGAACGACTACGATATGTCACCGACAACACCTGATCCCTGGGATCCGGGGCAGGTTTTTGAAAGGGTTATTGGTGGTACATGGGCACCTTATCGTTTGGTTTCTTACATGCATCCTGATATCCCAACCGCACAGGCATTTTCAACAAATGGTACTTTAATTTCAAACAATCAGGCAAAATTTGAATATCTCCAAAGTGTAGATGTAGTAATTACTGCCGATAAAACGAAATGGACCCGGTGTCCCGTTGTAGAGACCTGTCCGGATCCAGTCCTGGCTCAGGGAAATGCTCAGAAATTGCGCCTCAGAAATTCCCCATCCATTGATAAGGATGGAAATTTCGCCGAAAGCATGGATATGGTTGATAGTGACAATCCTGATGATCCAAACTACATTTCCGCAAAAGGAATGGGCTGGTTCCCGGGATACGCTATCAATGTTGAAACCGGTGAAAGGCTCAACGTGATTTATGGTGAAAATTCATGGCTTGCAAGCGATAATGGACGTGACATGCTATGGAATCCAACCAGCAGGGATGAAGATATTAACGGCAATCCGATTTTTGGTGGTATGCATTATCTGTATATTATGGGAACCCATAAAAATCAGTATCCATCGGGAACAATTTGGGACCCTCCTCCATATGATGCCGGAAGATATTTCCATGATTCATTATTAAGTAAACGTCCTGAAATTTTATCAATAGCGGGCTTGTATGGTTTAGCAATGTGGGTGAACATTCCAATGGCAGAAGAATCTGTTGAATGGTTGCCCGAAGGAAATGATGCTACCTTTAGAATCAGGGTAACCAAACCATACCGCAGGTATTACTCTTCTACCGCTGTTGAACAGGAGAGTCCGAAAAACCAAAACAACTTCTTCCCGATGTATCAATTTACAACAGAGGGTCTTGAAGCTTTTCAATTCTCGCAGGAAAAGAACGAAAGTGATCTTGATCTGATCAATGTAGTTCCGAATCCTTACTATGCTTACGCCGATGGTCCGGGTTACGAGAGGAACCAGTTGGATACACGGGTTAAAATCATCAACCTGCCCGAAAGGTGTGTGGTTACCATTTACAATATCAGTGGTACGCTCATCAGGCAATACAATGTTGATAAAACCGGTGTTAGCAATCCATCAGCCTCTACCAGCGGCAACGATACCGATCCCCGTACTTCAATTGACTGGGATTTGAAAAACTTTGCCGGAATCCCGATTGCGGGTGGATTATACCTGATTCATGTTAAGGAAACAGGAGGGCGAAGTGGTGAAAGAGTCATTAAATGGTTTGGTGCTATGCGCCCGGTTGACCTGAATACATTCTAATAATAATGTTCGATCATTCATAAACATTAAAATTTGAAGGCATGAAAAATTTCTATAGAAATATATTTACGGTTTTATTAGCAATTGTTTTAATACTGCCGGTTTCCGTAAACGCTGGTAATAAAGACCGTTCAGGACAAGCCGGGGCTTCCGAGCTGCTGATCAACCCCTGGGC
The DNA here is from genome assembly GCA_018400545.1 of Bacteroidales bacterium. Next base: position 577 of record JAGYLT010000122.1, on the reverse strand, counting down.
AGGAAGCTCAGGTTGGGGCGGCGCAAACGTTGCCTGCTCAAGAGGACTCGAAGCGCTGTTTACCAACGTTGCAGGTACCGCATTCACTGAAAGTACAGAAATCATTTTTGCAAATACTGATTATCTGAAAGGTGCCGATATTAATCTGATGGCATTTGGATTAACCCAAAGGGTTGGCGAATCAGGAGCATTTTCCATCGCCATCATGTCGATGGGATTTGGTGATATTTCACGCACCACAATCAACAATCCTGATCCGGCTGATGCCAGCATCGGTACTTTCAGCCCGAACCTGCTCAATATTAATATTGCTTATGCCAAGGCATTCTCAAACAGTATCTATGGTGGATTCAACATTAAGATTATTTCTGAATCTATCGCTGATATGAGTGCTCAGGGCATAGCCATCGATGCAGGTATCCAGTATGTTACCGGTGAACTCGAGAATGTTAAGTTTGGAATCTCACTGAAAAATGTTGGCCCAACCATGAAATTTTCAGGCGACGGTTTAACATTCCGTGGGTTCTACTCTCAATTTTCAACCACTTCACCAACATTTCAGCAGCGTGTTTCCGAT
>JAGYLT010000121.1 GCA_018400545.1 Bacteroidales bacterium | reverse complement strand
GACCCTGGCCACTGTTGTGTATTATTCGGGATACCATCCCTACACGCTCGAAAAAATCTACACGGCACGCAGCAAGCACGCCAAAGAAAACCAGCGCAAATTTTTCTTTTGGTATAAAAAAGAGTTCAGGCATTCCATCATCAACGACCTCAAATCCCGTGGCCGGAATGATTTGATCAATAAACTATTTTATTCAAGGTAGATGAGTTATAAATTCTATGTTGATTAATTATGAAAGCTGCAACAAGAACCAGATATGGTGGCCCCGAAGTGATCACCATTAAAGAAATTGACAAGCCTGTTCCCAAAGACAATGAAGTCCTGATCAGGGTACGTGCAACCACGATAAACAGAACGGATTGTGGCATCCTTTGGGGCAAACCGTTTATTATCCGGTTTTTCACCGGGCTACCCAAACCCAAACACCTGGTTCCCGGAACAGATTTCGCTGGCGAAGTAGTTGAAGTTGGGAAGGAAGTCAAAGATTTTAATGTCGGAGATCGCGTGTGGGGATTCGATGATACCGGGATTCAGTCACAGGCTGAATATATGACGTTTCCTGAAGATAAAGGCATTGCCACAATTCCTGAAAGTATTTCCTGCGAAGAGGCTGCCGCCAGTGGTGAGGGTGCGCATTATGCCTTCAATTTCATCAATAAGGTGAAAATGGCCAAAGGCCATAAAGTGCTGGTAAATGGTGCCACGGGTGCCATTGGATCGGCGGCGGTCCAAATGCTTAAATTTTATGGCGCGGAAGTCACCGCCACCACCACAACAGCTGCCCGTGATATTGTCAAATCTTTGGGCCCGGACAAAGTCATCGACTGGCAGCAGGAGGATTTTACCAGGGACACCGAAAAATACGATTATGTATTTGACGCGGTAGGGAAAAGCACGTTCGGGAAATGCAAGCCGTTGATCAAGCCTGGCGGTATTTATCTCTCATCGGAACTGGGACCCGGAGGACAAAATCCTTTGCTGGCTTTAATTACTCCACTTTCTAAGGGTAAAAAGGTGAAGTTTCCACTGCCCGTTGATTGCCGGCGCAGTGTACTTTTTATCAGGCAATTGCTTGAAGTAGCGATGTTTAAACCGATTATCGAAAAATCCTACCCACTTGATCAGATAGGGGAGGCATACAGCTATGTGCGATCAGGCAAAAAAACCGGCAATGTGGTGCTACAAATTACCGGGTAAACTAAACAAGATATACTGTTGCGTGTTTTTTGTTTTCGCGTAATAATCAGTAAAAACACACTTAAACTTTCTGAAACCATGAATTCATTAAAAAGCATTTCCAGACTGGCCGGCATAGGCTATCTCATTATTTTTATTACAGGCATTTTCGCCAATTTTTTTGTAATTGAAGGCCTCGTTGTTCCTGGTGACGGAGCAACCACCCTGCAAAATATAAGGGAGTCAGACGGATTGTTCCGGATTGGGATTTTCAGTTTCATCCTGATGGTGATCTTCGATCTGATGCTGGCATGGGCATTGTACCTGTTGCTGAAACCGGTAAACAGAAATATGTCCCTGTTTCAGGCCTGGTTCAGATTGGTGAACGGTACCATTTTCGGTGTGGCTTTGTTTCATCTCGTGGAAGTAATTCAACTGGCTAACGGTGGCGGGTATCTCGCCGGAGCTGATCAGGAATGGATCGCAATAGAAGTGATGCGTTCGCTGGAGGCCTTTAACACCTTGTGGCTCATCGGGCTTATATTTTTCGGTATTCACCTTGTTTTCCTCGGATGGCTTGTGCGTAAAGCGAACTACATCCCTGGCATTTTAGGAATTCTGTTGATCATTGCCGGAGTTGGCTATCTCGTGGACAGCTTTGCCAATTTTATGATGGCTGGATATGATGACTATGCTGATATTTTTATGATGATCGTGGTATTGCCCGGCGTGGTTGGGGAATTGTCGTTAACATTATGGCTGCTCATCAAAGGTGTAAAAGATCAGCCAAAAGCCACTGAATACTATGAATAAGACTTAACGGTTTTAATTAAACGAACTGTTATGCTTTATTTAGAGTTGAATTTTGTTAATTTCGCAGGTATTTCGATTACATCAATCATAAGCAAAAAACCAACAATATGAGTAAGAAAATTTACCAAATCAAAGTAAATCTTAGAGGTTCAAAGCCAAACATCTGGCGACGGATCTTAGTCCCTTCGGATATGTTAATGTCCGAATTTCACTTTGTATTACAAGCCACTATGGGGTGGATGAATGCACATCTCCACCAGTTCATTTATGATGGCGAGTATTACACCAAAAAACTGCCGGATGAAATGATGATGGACGATTTCGGCATCGACTATGAAAACATGAAGGTATCGGATTTCCTTACCCGTGAAAAAGAAAAAATGATTTATGAATACGATTTTGGGGATGGCTGGCAGCATAATATTTTGCTTGAAAAAATATTGGAGCCCGACCCAAATCAGTTTTACCCTGTCTGTATCAAGGGCAAGATGAATTGTCCGCCTGAAGATTGCGGAGGCCTCTGGGGATATGACGATATGCTGGAAATTATTGGTGACCCAAAGCATGAGGAATATGAAGACATGAGCGAATGGATCGGGGGTGATTTTGATCCTACCTACTTTAACGTTGATGAGATCAATGCGCAATTGCAGACTCCCGGCTATGGATTTTATAACCCGTTTTAAAGGCTATTGTCGGGTCAGGCGTGAAGATATCGCTTAATTTTGAGGTTTTATCCCAAAAGCCATCGTGAATCCCGGTGTCCAAAGAGGGTTTACATAGAACCAGGAATACACATACCGCTACCACCAATGCAATAGAAAGTGCTTGAATATATGTAAATATTGCCTTTAAAGTTAATTACTGACTAAGTATGAATTTGGTTTGATGATTATTACCATCTGAAATCAATTGAATCAAATATACACCATTTTCAAAACTTTCCGGTTCAATTTCAATTTTGCTTGCTGAAGTTTGCCGCTGAAAGACCTGCTCACCGGACATTTTGAAAATTTTAGTAACTGACCCGGATACAGATTCTTCCAGAACAATAGTAAATATCCCGGACGAAGGATTCGGATAAACCAGGAATGTCCCTGGTTCAATCTGAGTAAAATTACTGGCAATAGTAAAATTCGCAATTAAGGACCTGTCTCCGGTTACCACAAAGTCATAAAAAGCCTCCGTTGAAACTTCAATCCCGTATTCCGTCCAGTTTATAAATTCATTCTGGATGTTTATAATTGCAAACCCTACATCCTCCAAAATTTGTTGGTAGTAGGGGCCGGTTTCGCTGCCGGAGCCCGGTGGCCTGAATTCAACCGCCAGGTTTTTACCTCCCCAGGCCGTTTTGATGATCAATACCTGGTCATCCATAAATGCGCCCAACCGGTAACCAAAACTGTATTCAGGGCCAATGCTGTCATCACCTGTGCCAAATCCAACATTTAGATCACCATGTTTCAGAGCGCCGAATTCACGCTCATAGCGAACCCACACATCTTCACGAGGAACGAAATCATCATTTTCATCCCACAGGTAAACAAATTCGCCACTGGGATCGTTATCCAAAAAATGGCTGAGCGTTTGTGCCACGCCGCCCATAATGAATTTGGGTGTTTTTTTTTACCAAAACGGGTATCGTGCCACCAGCCCGGGCCGCCTTCGATATCCGAATAGAAAAAACCCGGCGGCTCGTTGCCTGTTGGCTGCGCAAACATCCATGTGCTCACCAGTCCGGATTGTATTTCCCACTGTCCGGGATACATCCGCAACAATGGCCATACTGCCGCATAAAACGAGTAGCCGGCACCAATGGTAGTGTCCTGGGTAGCTAAGGTGTTTACAAAAGTAAATTCCGAACGTTAGGCGGGGATATGTGAGCTTTGGCTGTTGGCAGTAAAAACATCAGCCAGCACAAATATGATCGAAAAAAGAAAAGCAAAAGTTCTCATGATTCAATGGCTACGATTTTTAACCTGACGTATATAATTTCCTCTTATCCGCGCACTTCTCATAGGGATCCCTTCGGGGAAAGTACGCTGTAATTCAAAAGATATTTTTGAATAATGTGAGCTAAAGTATGCAACATTTGGGTAATACCCCACTGTTATGAAACAGGAATGTTTAGTTTTTGCTGAAATGATTATAGATTTTGTGATTCGATGGAAAAGCAAATCCGGATTCCATCGGTTGATTAATAAAAATTGCATGTATGTCTCCGTGGTGTTTTATCAATTGCAGTCAGGCTTCGACAACTTTATGTTGATCTTAATTGTGCTATTCCTGAACTTTTTTAGCGGGTAAAAGGATAAAAAGTAATTGTATGCAATCAATCATTTTGTATATTTGGGTACTTTTTATAAACTGGCTAACAACTCAAGATGAGCATATTTAAGAAATTCCTGGTCGAAAATTCAATTGAAATCAATGCGCCGGCAGAGCGAATCTGGAATTTTTTATATCACATCGAGGAACATTATCTCGACTGGCACCCGCAGGACCATGCCTACTTCCGGTGGACGAAAGGGAAACCGCTTGAGGTTGGTTCCAGGCTGGAAGCAGAAGAAACCATTGAAGGCGAAATCATGGAAATAAAAGGGACTTGCATAGAATCGATCCCCAATCATAAGATCACCCTTAAGCCCGACTGGCCACTATCGTTTATGTGTCCACGGCTTGAGTGGATGATCGAAGATTCAGGCGGAAAAGTTGTTTTTCGCGCCCAAACGTATTTTCGGTTCGGGCGGTTATACCTGGCATTCAAATTTAATAAAGTTAAACAGATGTTAAGCAAAACGGAAAAGCATATGATTGAAGAGGGGCAGAATATGAAGGCATTCGTGGAACGGGAGGAGTTGGGAGTAGGAAGTAAGAAGTAGGAAGTTAGACAGCAGGTAGTGAACAGTTTGTTAAATTATCATAGTGAGTGGATTTATGAGGTTTGATTTTGAAAGTATGCTGGTTTTTGATATTGTGTATTGTAAAATATAGTTGCAACTTGAATATGTTTAAACTTACCAGAGATGAAAAAAATTGAACTGACCCATCCACGCATATTCGAAGATGCAGACTGGGCCTCAGGCTATTACAAACGAAACAAAAACAGCATTCAACGCATGGGCGCGCGATTGGCAGGTGTGCTGAAAAAGATGGATTTCCAGGGCGGAAAGGTGCTGGATGCAGGCTGTGGATTTGCTTCCATCCCCATCGAAATTGCAAAAGCTTTTCCCGAAGCTGAAATTACCGGGATCGATCTGGCTGATCCTTTGCTGGAAATTGGCAGGCATCTGTTGACGGATGCCGGACTGAGCGACCGGATCAGTTTATACAAAGGGGATGCACAAAAAATGGATTTTCCGGACGACAGCTTCGATTTGGTGATCAACACCTTTCTGCTGCACATTGTGGAGGAGCCCGTGCAGATGCTTAGCGAAATCGAGCGGGTGGCAAAGCCGGATGCGATAATCCTCATCACCGACCTGCGGCGCGGATTTTTAGCCAATTTCGTAAAGAAGTTCCGGATGTCGAATACCCTGGACGAGGCCATGGAAGTAATCGGGCAGTCGCAACTGCGCAAAGGAAAGCCCGGTAAAGGCCTGTTTTGGTGGGATTATTTTTGTGGATAATTGAGATCATCAAAATCATCAAAATAGTGGTTTATCCAGTGGCCTGCGCTACTCCTCAATTTCCTTTAAGGGGAAGTCCGGCGCACAAAAAAAAACATTAACTATTTTCCCTGGTGGTTTTAAATTTGATATGGCCACAAAAGCTAATCAGCGATTATGAATCAAAAATAGTAATATACCCATTTATAATATCGATTATAATGCCCTCCATCGAATATGCCGTAGAATTTGTAAATAATTATTTATTGGGTTATTGAACAGTATTATCAATTCCGTGTTTGAGAGTGCATGTTTTGCGGCGAGTGGCTGATCAAAACAACCGACAAAAGAAATGGACTGATAATATTGATCTCTTCTAACTTGGTTTCCGTTAAACGGACATTTATAAATCAATTTTATATGAAATTAAGCGTGTTTTTATATGGTGTGGTTTTTATGCTGATTTTTTCGGGTGAATCAATGGCCCTGGATGATGGCTCAAAAAATATTGATTCGCTCAATAAATATATTTCAGTAAAAATAAGTGAAGCTGATACGGCCGGTTTAAAAGCGCTTGCTCATGAAGCAATTGATAAGGCAGAATTATCAGGAGCAGGGAATGCATACCCTGATGCACTGCGCAATATGGCTATTTATCATGAGGAATTTGGTGTGATGGATTCAGCCTTATATTATTTCGAAAAGGTGAAGGATTTCTATTATGATCAGCAGGATACAGCCGGGATGGCACGCGCTCATCTCGATACAGAAGTCTGGTACAATGCAACCGCCGACTACCCCGGTGCCATGAAAGAACTGATGGCAGCCCTGGCATTATACGAAGCCACGGACAACCAGAAAGGAATTGCAAACTGTTATACCGGCCTGTGCAATCTGCTTTATTATGAAGATAAATATCGTGAAAGTGCCGACTATTGTCAAAAAGCGATTGAGATATTTGAGGAACTTGATGAAAAACGCGCTATGGCCCAGTCGTTAAGATTTAAAGCTTCGAGTTTGCTATTTGTGGAAGGCGAACTTGAAACGGCACTGGAAACCGTAAACAGGTCCATCGAAATTTGCCGCGAACTGGAAGATGCTGATTTTATGCTGATGGCAGCCCTCAACGGCCGCGGCAATATCCTGAAATACATGGAAAGGTATGATGAAGCACTGACTGATTACAGAAATATTTACGAGCGTGCCAAAGCCAAAGGCCAAACCCGGTTTTCGCTGGTTCCTCTCGCCAACATCGGCCATGTTTATGTTTTGCAGGAAAAGTATGCTGAAGCCCTGCCATATAACCTGGAAGCAATAAAAATTATGGTAGAAAGCGGGGACACCAAAAATCTGTGGGAAAATTATATGC
>JAGYLT010000120.1 GCA_018400545.1 Bacteroidales bacterium | reverse complement strand
ACCTGATTTATAATAGTTCAGGCAACCCGGTTTCATTCAAATATAATGAATGCACTAAAAGCACTTCCGGAATGACTATCAATCCGCTGGTTCCGAAAATGCAAACTCCATGGAATGATCTTTTGGCTACGGCACAAACCCACGTGATAGGTTTTGGCGCGCACGCTTTGGACGAACTGAAATCTGGTGATGTTATCGGTGTCTTTAACGCTTCCGGAGTTTGCTCAGGACTGGAAGTTGTGAACCAAAATGAAAATACTTCCATGGCTGCTTTTGGCGATGATATGCTGACCAAAATAACGGAAGGATTGGTTGATGGAGAAGAGATGAACTTCAGGGTTTATCGACCTTCAACCGGCGAAACCTTTGAGGCCGAGGCAACTTTTGATAATAAATCAGCACAGCAAAATGTGTTTGCCGGAAATGGAGTTTCTGTAATTCGCAGGCTGACATTAAAATCTGCAACAGGAATCAATGATCAGGAATTTTCAAATGGTAATATCCGCATTTATCCGAATCCTACATCAGGACTTCTCAATGTGGCAATTGAAAACACATCGAATAATAAAATTATAATTGATTTGATGAATGCATCAGGGCAGTTGCTGCTATCAAAGGAATACATTGATGAAAAGGATTTTTCGATTCAGATTGGTGATCAACCCAAAGGTGTTTATTATCTTAAAGTTGTTTCCGAAGGATCGGTCAAGATAGAAAAGGTGATTTTGAAATAACTTCAAAACATGTGGAATAAAAAAGAAAGTACCTCAAATCATGGGGTACTTTTTTTTTGTTCTGACGGTTTTACTACAGGTTCTTTTTGTCGAGAATCACGATGCATTTCTCGCTAACAATCACAATTGCAATGGGCGCTTTCCGTTTGGCTGGCTTGTTGATTTTCTTAAATGATTTGAATCTGCTGAAATAGAATTGAATTTGATTCAAAAATCCAGACCTGTCCATTTCCTTGCTATTACACAAGCCTTCAACTGGTTAATTTTATTTAAATATTTAGATAGATTTAATGAAATTTAAGATATTTGCACGCCTCAATAGAAATGGGAAAATTTCATCGTTAAATAATTTGTTTTCAGTACATTTACTTGAAAATTAAAAATCTGATAAAACATGAGCAACAAACCAAATTTAAATGAGATGCTAAGCACGGCTGTAGCAGGCCATCCCAATGTTTACAGTAATATTCCGCGTAAAGAGTACATCCGTCATTCGGTGGATAACAAGGAAGCCATTATTTCCGAATCAGGGGCACTGGCATGCTGGACTCCCATAGAATCTACAGGCCGCTCGCCCAAGGATACCGTGATTGTGAAAAGGGCTTCGAGCCAGGATACCATCGACTGGTCGTCGCCAAACAACATCCCGATTACAGAGGAAACTTTCGACATGATTTTTGACGAGGCCATTGAAATTCTGAAAACCAAGGAAAAGGTTTATGAAACCGATCGCGTAGTCGGCGCCGACAGCAGCTATGCCCTCCCGGTAAAACTGGTTACCGACAAAGCCCTTCATTCGCTTTTCGCCGACAACATGTTCCGTCCCATTCCCGATGACATCAAAAAAAGTTGTTTCCATGACAATGGTTATACCTTACTTGCACTGCCGTATGATAAATTGAAAAGCTCAAAATATGAAGGCCGCCTGCGCAAAATGCCTGATGGCAGCACTTCCAATATGGCTGTAGCGATGGATATGGATCGCAAGATCGGTGTGATTGTAGGTTCGGCATATTGCGGCAGTATCAAAAAAATGCTCTTCACGGTGATGAATTACCTGCTGCCATTTGAAGGAATTCTCCCTTTGCACTGCTCAGCCAACGAAGGGCCAAATGGTGATTCAGCGTTGTTGCTCGGACTTTCAGGTACAGGAAAAACCACGCTTTCAGCCGATCCAAACCGCGCATTGCTTGGTGACGATGAACATGGCTGGGGCGAACATGGAATTGCCAACTTCGAACATGGCTGCTATGCCAAAATGATCGATATCGATCCGGACAAAGAGCCGGATATCTACGATGCCGTGATGCACAAGGACGATTACCTGAACCATGGTTCTATTGTTGAAAATGCCATGATCTATCCCAATGGCACTTTCGATTATTATGATGACAGGTTCACCCCAAACTCCCGCGCATCATACCTGCTTTCATATTTGAAAAACATCAAGGAATCATCCACCTCCGGCCACCCAACAACAATTCTATTCCTCACCGCCGATGCTTATGGTGTGTTGCCTCCGGTATCCAAACTCGATCCCGACCAGGCCATGTTGTGGTTCCTGATGGGTTATACCAGCAAACTTGCCGGCACCGAAACCGGAGTAACCGAGCCGCAGGCCACTTTTTCACGTTTCTTCGGCCAGCCGTTTATGCCATCCAATCCGGATGTGTATGCCGGCATGCTCGGCGAAAAAATGAAAGAACACGGTACACAGGTTTACCTTGTGAATACCGGCTGGAGTGGCGGCGCTTATGGTGTTGGCAAGCGCATGGACATCAAACTCACCCGTAAAATGGTTGATGCTGCGCTGAACGGATCACTGAAAAATGTGGAATACATCTATGATGAAACTTTCCACCTGAACGTACCTAAAACCTGTCCGGATGTGCCGGATGAAATTCTTACACCCAAGAATACCTGGGAAGATAAGGCTGCTTACGACAAGCAGGCACAAATGCTGGCTCAGAAATTCAGCGATGCTTTCGACAAAGCCTATGGCAATAAAAATATCAAGGAAAGTGTGGTGAAGGTTTGCCCGGGTAAATAAACTTGCTGGTTAAACAATAACCATTCAAATACTTTTAGCTCACTATGGCCGGTTCCGGATTGGGATCGGCTTGTTTTTAGCTGATTCTGGAAAAAATGTATCCTGGTAATTAGTTTTCCGCAGCAAATGCTGCAATAATATAACAGCGAAGCAGATGCTTCGCCGAACGTTTAAAAGATGGTCAACTAATAATGATGAAGGCTTATCAAAGCTTTTGCTTTGATTTCAGCCCATCGGTATTTACAACTTTTAGATATGGTTTTTTTGAAAAATCTGAAATCTTCAATCGTTAATCGCAGATATTAAATCAAATCATTCAAGTTTCAACGGAATAATGGAGTTGCGTTATAAAGGACTGATTATGAGATAAAACAGATCATTTATCACACATCTGACCTCGGACATCTGATATCAGGGGACCCTATCTTCCCAAATTTTCGCTACCTGCTATAAACTTGCTCTCCCCGCAAAAAGGTCTTAACCACTTTCACATCATACAGTGCACTACCGGGGATTTCCATGATGTCTTTTTCCAGCACCACAAAATCGGCATATTTTCCGGGTTCGAGGCTGCCTTTTTCGTTTTCTTCAAAGGCGGCTTTGGCGGTCCAGATGGTCATGCCTTTTAAAGTTTCCTCGCGGGTAAGTGCATTTTCAGGATTGAAGCCCTGATCTGGCCAGCCTTTGTGGTCTTTGCGAACCACGGCTGCATAAAAGGTGTACATCGGGTTGATGCTTTCGATGGGGAAGTCGGTGCCCAGCGGAATCCACCCGGTTTGGTCAAGCAGGTCGCTGTAGGCGTAAGCGCCTTTAATGCGGTTCGGGCCTACGCGGTCTTGGGCCCAGTACATGTCGGAGGTGGCGTGGGTGGGTTGTGCTGAGGGAACGATATCATATTTCCCGAAAAGGTCGAAGTCTTCCGGAGCGATGATCTGCACATGCTCAATACGCCAGCGCTTGTCGTTCTGGCCATTTAGGAACTCTCCATACAGTTCCAGCATCAGGCGGTTGGCTGAGTCGCCGATGGCGTGGGTGCAGACCTGGTAACCATTGGCCAGCGCGATTTTACAGATTTCGCGGATGCTGTCGGGGGAGGTGAGTATCAGGCCTGAATTGCCGTGATCATCGCTGTAATTCTCAATCATTTTAGCCCCGCGTGATCCCAGGGCGCCGTCAGCGTATAGCTTCACGGAGCGTATATTCAGGCGTTCGGTAGAATAGGGGCCATTTACTACGTAAGTGCTTAAATTTTCATTGGTGGGCGTGAGCATCACATACATGGTCATTTGGAGTTCGCCGGACTTTTGCAGTGAATCGATCACCCTGATTTCCCTGGTTCCGAGGCCGGCATCGTGTACGCCTGTCAGACCCACGGCAAAGCAGTTTTCCTGCGCGGCTTTGAGTGCGGATGCCAGTTCATCATCATTGGGTTCGGGGATGATATTGCGGACCAGAGTCATGGCATTGTCGATTAAAATACCGGTAGGTTTTCCGTTTTTGAGGATGACATCCCCGCCGTCAACTTTTGTGGAAGCATCTATTCCGGCAAGTTCCAGTGCTTTGCTGTTGGCCAGTGCAGCATGGCCATCTATGCGGGTGAGGTAAACCGGGTTGTCCGGAAAAGCTTCATCCAGTTTTTTTTTGGTGGGGAACTCCTTGATTTCCCAGTCGTTTTGATCCCATCCACGGCCTTCAATCCAGAACGCCTCCGGAAATTTTTCATGATGGGCGATGACTTTTTCGATGACTTCATCATAACTTGTTGTGCCGACCAGATCAGCCCGGCGGAGCAATCCGGTTCCATAACTTAAGAAATGACAATGTGCATCGATGAAACCCGGATAAACCGGTTTCCCATCCAGGTCGTAAACCCTGTCAGCCTGGTATTTTGATTCGATCTCCTCCGAATTTCCGGTGGCAACGATTTTCCCGTCCTTTATGGCCATAGCCCCGGCTTTGCTAAATTTTGCATCTACCGTGTAGATGGTTGCATTTTTAATGATCAGGTCGGCTTTTTCCATGGGTGTGCAGGCAGTAAGTTGGATAAATGCTGTGAGGATAAGTAATCGGATGAATCTTTGCATTGTTTCTGATTTTGATGAGACGCAAAGTTAATGAAGGTTTTGAGAAGCGAAGGAATATTGTTAGATAGAGGCATTGTTTGAGGCCATAAGCAAGCTCGTGGCAGATGCCCGGGCAAAGGTTTTTCAGCAGGTTAATTCCGAACTGATCAGATTGTACTGGAATATTGGCCGCCTGATTGTTGAAGACGAGCAAAGGGAGCCAGCAGGGCAGCCTATGGCAAAACAAGTGTTAAAGCAGCTATCCGGACAATTAACCCTGGAGTTTGGTAAGGGATTCGATGAAAGCAACCTTAAAAACATGCGCATTTTTTATCATGCCTTCCCAAAACGTGACGCACTGCGTCAAGAATTAAGCCGTACCCATTACCGCATCCTTTCCAGGGTAGAAAATAAGCAGGAACGCATACAATACATGCATTTGGCAGTGAATGAAAACTGGAATACCCGCGAAACCCAAATGCTGACCTAATTTATATTTCCCTTTGCAGTAAGCGCAGATTTTTGAAGCAGAAGCTCAAATTGCTCCATAATTCCCGGCATAAGTCCGTTCACAATATTCCAGGCGTTTGTAAACACCACCATCGTAAAATCGGATTCGGGATCGCTGGCCATAAAACTCAGGTAACCTTCATGGGCGCCCGAATGCCCGTAGCCAAGATTTTCGGTATAGGAAATTCCGCAGGTATAAGTTGTAACGGTATCGGGAGGCACCAGTGGAGACAACATCAGATCATTCACTGTAGCAATGCTCAGCACACCTTCGCCGCGGACCAGCGAACGGAGAAAATGCGCAAGATCGTAGGGCGTGGTTATCAGGTTGCCTTCAGCTACATTGGCGGAGATATTCGATTCGGTGGTGTTGATCAGATCGGGCATATAAATATAACCCGGTGCAAACGGTTCGGGAATTTGCAGATCGGTACCCTGCCACGGCATAGTAGAATGCGTCAGGTTCATCGGCTGAATAATATGGGTGGTTATGAAATCAGCGTAACGCATATCCGATACGCGCTCGATGATCTTTCCCAGCAAGGAATATCCCGTGTTTGAATAATGATATCCTGTGGCGGGCTGGAAGTAATAAAGACCGCACACCGCATTTACGGCCACCAGTTCGTCGAAGGTAAAGGTGTGGGTATAATCCTGCTCCATGACCCACTCAAGATAATTGGCCCCCTTGTAGGGCACACCCGCCGAAACCGTATCGGGGATGATTTCGTTGGATACATCAAAAACACCCGCCTTATGCTGCAGCAACTGGAGAATGGAAATCTGATCCTTAAACGGGATAGCAAAATCGGAATTAGCCGGAATATAAGGCATATTGGTTCCCGGAATGGTGTCGGTGATCCGGGCATGAACATCCAGTTTTCCCTGCTGATGAAGCAGTAAGATAGCCGCAGAGGTGAAGGTTTTTGTATTGCTTGCAGCTCTGAAATGGATTTTTTCGGATGTTCCGGATTCCATACCTGACGAAACAAAATATGATTCGTCATTACTGATCACCTGCATGGCCAAACCACCGGGATAGTCGGGATGAAGCATTTTATAGTCGTTTAGCGTTATATCGACAATATTTTGAAGCTTTGCCTGGGTAACTTCGTGCTGGCTGGGGTTTTCATCATCAGCGTCCCTGGAACAGCCAATCAGTGCAATCAGCAAAATCGTTAACCCTAAACTAAATAAATGTTTCATCTTCAAATTGATTTGTCAGTAAATAAGATAGGAGCCTCTGGTAATTCAGTCATTAAAAATTCAAAGATAGTTTTTTAATGATTATACCGTAAATGTTTTTACTTGATTTCAGATAAGACTCCCGATGAATCCTGGCGACGCGCCCAGATTCATTTTCGAATCGGTGGGCTATGCGGAACCCCGGGGCGGTACGCTGCAGAATGGCAAAAAACCCAAAGACGGCAAATACAAGTACGAGATAGAAGTGGCCGGCCGGAAGATCACCGGATACGTTTGCGTGTTCGGCACCGGCGATTTCGAACCGGAACCGGATGAATTTTGCTGGAGGCTCAATCCGGAGGAGCCCGGAGACCCGGTTTTCTATTAAGAGGGGAGGATGTGAATGGTTATTTGTTCATTGATATTGGCTGGTTTACCACCTCTAAGGCTTAACCGAAGAAGAAATCGAA
>JAGYLT010000012.1 GCA_018400545.1 Bacteroidales bacterium | reverse complement strand
GCTGACTCATCAGATGGCCAGCTATCGTATATTCCCCAAACGGCGTAAACCTGTCCGTCAGGGCCGGTTTCTATATTTACACCCTGGTTATGGCTGCCGGCATTAAGTTGGGAACTGATGTTAACAGCACTTGAATAACTCAGGCCGTTATCGTTTGAATACACAATTTCGATATCCGAATCATTGGGTCCGCCAAAGTCGGTCCATGCGGAATACACATTGCCTTCATAGGGGCTGGTTGGACTGTTGTCGATCCACATGTGGTTTTTATCAAGTATTGATGAACCAGAACCAAAATCAGCGACTACAGATGTCCAGTTTTCTCCATCATCTGAATAGGATACTCCCTGACCATAGTTGTTGTGAATGAATCCAATATACTGACGGCCGGTTAAACTGATTGCAGTTGCCGGGTCGCCGGAGTTTCCGCCGCCGGCACCCTGGACGGAACCGCCCCAGGTTTCGCCAAAGTCATAGGAAAAGAAATAGTTGGCGCCATAAAGCGAACCTACCGGGTTTTGGGTTGAGTTGTTGGACTGGAGGACGTGATCCGGATCAGTTGGATCAACAAAAACGGAGTTTTCACTCTGCGTAGAGTTTTCGTCTGTTACAGGAACATCCGGGGAGTCTTCGCGCCAAACGCTCTTTGCAGAAATTCTGCTGCTCTTTTTGATAGCTTTTGGAACAACATGATTTGGTTCTACCGGTGTAAGGCCAAGTTCGGCGGCTTTGCGCCAGTATTTCATGTTGTCAACGCGTGTGTCGAGTACTTCGTATGGCTTATAAACGCCATTTTCGTAGAGCTGCTTTCTTTCAGGCTTCTTATCCTGGCCAAAGGCCACGGAAGCCATGAGCATGAAAGTTAAGGAAAGTAGTAATACTGTAGCTTTCTTCATGAGTTTGAATGGTTTTAATTAAATTTATGTTGAATTATCGTTTCGGTGAAAGCGGGCAAAAGTAGCCTCATTAGCCATTTATTATGGTATCGATGCAAATAAAAAATGTTAATTGCCCTGATTTAAAGTTGGTTATCTATACGTTTTAGATGATAAAAATTAGTTTCTAATAACAATCTTTTTAAGCATAATGTTCTCTCCGGTTTCAATTTTAACAAAATAAAGCCCTGAATCCAGGCTGGTTACATCGATGTTGAAATGCTTACCCATTGCAATTCCTGATTGATGATAAACTATTTTTCCGAGGTTATCAATCACAGTGATGTTCATGTTGCCTGTGCTGTTTTCTTCAACGGATATCATGAAGAAGTCGCTGGCAGGATTGGGATACACATCAAAACCTTTGGCATTCAGTTCATCAAATCCGGTACAATCCTCCACTGAAACGATCATTTCCTGTGAAAATTCACCATATCCACAATCGTTCATTCCCCGGACTTTCAGGCTGGCTTCATCAAAATAGTCGTCATTCCAGTTGATAATAATTTCATTTTGCGAAACCATTTCTATTGTTCCGGCTTCTTCGGGCGTAAGCACCCATTCGCATTCGTCTGCATTTTCGATTACCGGGCATGTATAAGTTTCTGCATTTCCGGCACATACTTCTGTAAGGCCGGAAATCTCCGTTCCGTCACCAGGCATCGGGTTGAAAGTCAGCACCATGTCATCGCTGTCTTCGTTTCCGTTGTCATCATAGGCTGTAAGTGTTAAGGTGGCAGTTTCATTGAGAATATCCTGCGTTCCCGGTGTATAAACCGGATCAAGAATGGTTGCATCCGAAAATACGCCATCACCAGAGGTAGTCCATTCCACGGTTTCATAGTTTGCTGCCTCGCCTTCGCACTGGTAAGTTTCGTTGGCACACATTTCGGCATTTGGCCCTGCCTGGGCGTTGAGCGTTGCAGCGGGCGGGAAAGTCACATAATCAATCCAACCACAATCTTCACCATTACTAACCGAGAAGTCCTTATCATAAACCCATTTGAAGGTATGCGTACCTTCCGGAACGTCATATATAAATTCTTCCCAATCCTCTTCGCCGGCCCACTCATCCATCAGTTGATTATCAATGTAAAACCGGAGATAATCATAACCGGCTTCGGAGGAAACCTTGCGGTAGAATGAAATCTGCCCGGCCATGCCGTCTTCGAGGGAATAACTAACCTCGGAGGTTGACTGGTCGCCAATACTTCCGGATTTGGCAGATGACGAACCATCCCAGGCTTCTGAATTATCTATGGTCCAATCGGCATCACCGGCCATTTCCCAGCCCGGATCAAAAGTTCCGGATTCAAAACTGATGGCAAAGCTTTCCATCAATTCAAAGTTTACCACATTATTTTGCGGATCGATGGTTACCACCTCGATGTGGGTTGCATAATCTTCGGCGTAAACTTTGAAAGTATAGGTGTTCTCAAAAATCTCAGGAATCTGGTATGATCCGTTTTCATCAGAATAAACAGGATCAACAGGGGTATTCAGAACAGCAATTTCTGCACCTTCGATGGGATCGCCGGTATCGGCATCTGTAACATTTCCTGAAACCGAAATGATTTCTGATTGTACCAGATCCACATCCAAGATGGTTTGACCTTCATCATTAATTTCCACATTTTCAAAAGTTTGGGAGATGTATCCAAAAGCAGAAACCGTAACGGTGTACGTACCATCGGTCAGCATGCGGTAATAGGTCCCGAATGCTTCATTTGACATGTAGGGTTCCCGGTACAATCCGGTATTATCAATGCCGTCGATGTAAATTTCAGCTACAACCGGATCGCCGGTGGTAGCATTGGTTACATGGCCGGTCAGGGTTGAATAGTTAATCCTGTCGAGGAGGATCAATGCAGCTTCCAGGTTGTCTTCGGTTACCTGTTCTACCACGCTTGCGGGAGGGATAAATTCAGTTGCAAGCTCTACGGTATAGCCAAAAGTTCCATGCTTGCCGTATGCCCAGTCATCGGTAATTCCGGCAGCAGGATACAATTGCCACGAAGCCTGAGGTGTGTAGTGTCCGCCATAAAGGCTGGGAATTGCCTCTCCCATCATTGTTCCGAGGTCAGCAATGGCATCCACATCCGGGGCGGTAGCACCATCGGCGTATCCGTAGGGCCACAGCACCAGTTCGCTGTAGGTATGATAAGAAATTCCGGCAACAAACTGCTCCGTCTCCATCAGGTCGCGAATGGCCTGCAATTCAGGTTCTGAAAAAGCTTCAGGCCCGTGGTAGGTCTGCGACGAAGGATCGCTTGAAGCCCCGTCACCACCAAATTCCCATCCATAATTCCGGTTTGGATCAACACCGTCGGGATAGTCCCACCAACCATCGGTAAGCTCACCATTGCCATCGTTGTCTCTGATGTTTTTACGCCAGTCGAGGTTGATCTGATCCAGCACAACTTTGTGTCCATCAGGATTTACGATGGGGACAAACCAGATTTCCGTATTATTCACATTTTCGGTGATTTCAGGATCTGATCCATAATTATCAATGATATGATTTAAAACATAAAATGCAACTTCGGTACTGAGGGGTTCACGGGCGTGGTGTGCGCCAAAATAATAAACCGCCGGCTCGTCCTCTTCCTCATTCACATTGTCAGAAACTTTCATCGCCCAGATATCATGCTGATAATCTTCGTAGTTGCCATAATTACTCAGGAAATAATCTTTGCCCCTGCTATCCCCAATATCCATGAGCAAACAAATATCAGGATTGTCAGCAGCAATTTGCTGCAGTTCGGCAACGGCTTCGTCGTATGTGCGGTAACCGTTAATATCGTCAACATCGCCCAGATTGGCTGCCATTTGAGCTGTTGAACTCACAATTTCGATGTCGAAACCGCGGTCAACCAGGTCGTTATAAATATTTTGGGTTACAACCAGATCAAGGTAAGCACCCGGTTTGATGGCTGCAACGTCATACTGCGGCTGCGTAAACTCTTTCAGGGTCCGGCCGTCCGGTTGATCAAAGCGGACGATCAGTTTATCCTGCGCAAGTAGTGTAATCGAGAAAACAAAGGTTAGAAAAACAAGTACTGATTTTTTCATTTTAAAATGTGTTAAATAATTCATTAATATGTGAAAAGGCAAGACCGAATTTACCGGCCTTACCTTTATAATAGATGCATTTTTATGGAATGGTTTACTGATGAACCAGAATTTTTTTGATAATCAGCGTAGATGGGCCATGGATTTTCAGGTAATAAACACCCGAAGGATAGTTCCTGATATCCACCTTAAGCAAATCCTGAGATGTATTTCCCTGATGAGATGCCTTGTAAATTATTTCACCTGAAACACTAAAAATCTCCAGTTGAAGTGGCTCATTATCAGCATTGCTTACCTCCACATCAAATAATCCTTTGTTTGGATTGGGGACGATATTTGCAATAGCATGTACCCCATTTTCGGCAATGCTGCTGCAGTCGTGCACAGTAATTACAAACTCCGCTGACCAGTCACCTTCGCCGCAATCATTGGACCCCCGCACCTTGAGTGTTGCCTCTCCGAGGTAATCATCGCTAAAGGAAATGGTACATTCAAAGGCATTGGCAATAATTTCTCCGGCTTCAGCAGGTTCCAAAACCCATTCATAGGCTTCAGCATTGGCAATTTCATCAATTGAATAAATATCTTCAAAACCCTGACAAACATCTGCAAGACCCTCAATGCTGCCGGCAGCTTCGGGCATGGGTTCTATGGTAATATCAATGGGCTCCGACATATCGCTCTGACCGCAAACATTTATTCCGGCCACCATTATTTGCACTTCACCCGCAAAATCAGGATTCCAGTCAACTGTAATTGCCGGGCCATTTTGGGTCATCGTGCCGGCAGCCGGGGGATCGATTTCCCAGTACCAGTCGGTGCAATTAGCCGGATTGGTGTAATAATCGCAATCAGGCGCATCCTGGCACATTTCTGAATCGCCGGCTGGGGTATCCGGAATACCGGGATCGTCCAGCACCATCATATATTCAAGCATTGCTTCTGTGCTTTGGGTGGTACCATTGCTAACCGTGAGGGATGCACCATAAATTCCGGGCGAATTGTAGGTTACCAGCGGGTTTTGTTCATTTGAAGTTGCAGGTGTGCCACCCGGAAACTCCCACTCCCAACTGGTGATATTTCCCAGTGAGTTGTCGTGGTATTGCACTTCTGTTCCATAACAGATCCATGTTTCATCTGCATAGAAACCGGCCTGTAAAATATCGCCGGTAATGTTCACGGTGTAGTCTTCAACCTCACCATAGCTTGAGCTTCCGCAGGGTGTTGGCTGAGAACTATACGTCATGCGGATCCGCATTCTGTAATGGCCGGGATTTTGACTTTCAGGTACTGTGATATTTCCTGTAAAAGTTTCGCCGGTGCCACCAACATTCGTCAGCTCAAAGGTTTCATTGGCCGGACTTCCCAAATCAAAGTCTAAATTCCAGTCAACCCATACCGTAACCAGATCACTGGACCATGCATTTCCATTTGTAATGGTAATGGGCACATCCATACCGGGTTCAGCAGTAACCATCATATCGGTATAATTTGCAACACCTCCCTGCCATCCACTTGTATTATCTATTTCGCCGCATTCAACACGGGCAATATATTCGTCTTCAGTATTGGTGGAAGCTTCGCAGTAATCAGGGAAGGAAATTTGGATATACTTGGTAATCGGATCAACATTGGTTCCTTCAAAATTAAAATTGATGGTTGCAGTATGTCCGGCCGGAGCCATTTCATCAGCAGAAACAGTATAGGTGGCTTCTGCCGTCTCGCCAATGACAACATCACCAAAAGTTTGGGGGGAGCTTGTAATTATGTTAATATATTCATCCTCAGTAGTAAAAACACCGGTAATGGCAAGGGCATCCTCGGTTCCCACATTTTTGAGGGTAACGATAAAATCAGCTGTTTCACCCGGTTCCAAAATTCCGTTATTGTTTCCATTGCTGTCATCAATTTCATATCCATCCATAATCAGGTAAGGTCCGGTTACCGAGCTCAGGGCCTGCATGGCGTCCAGATCAAAACCGATGTCGTTACCCGAGGATGATCCATCGCCGTCATCTTCAATTTTAAAATACTTTGCTTCAGAAATCGCGCAGTTTTCAAAATCGAATTCGGCAGTTCCGTTTCCATCACCCATGCTGTGCCAGGGGCCATCCATCGATTCTCCGGCGTAAAGGGTGTATCCTTCCGCAGAACCATCGCCTTCAAAAACCATCACATCAGGGCCTGCACCGTCAAAAACGATATCAAGCATATCAACCACGATCCAGCCGTTTTTTCCGATGGAATAATACTGGTTATCGGGCTGGCCGATTACGGCCCAGGTGTAACCCTCATCAGCATGGTTGTTTCCGGGAATCTGGCAACTGATGATCCTGTGAACACTCTGGTGCTCCAGCGGATCTAGTTCGATATCTGTAACTGTGGATGTCATACTTCCAACAGTAACATCCTCAACCAGCTTATCCTGGTAGCCATTGGCCTTTATCAGGATGTCATAGGTTCCGGCCAATACATATTTATGATAATCACCCACAACGGGATCGGTGAAAGTCGGGATAAAATCATTTACAAAAACGCTGGCAGCAACCGGATCGCCGGTTACGGCATCAGTCACAGTCCCTTCGAGTCCGTATCCCGAATACTCAATCATGGCGATCATGGATGGTTTGTTGTAATTGTAAAACATCATGATTTGCGATGCAGGCGGATGCTTATCGTAAGAAATTTCCATAGACCAACTGATGGAGCCCATCGCACCATAATTGGAGTCTTTGGTACTGCCGTTAATTGCATACATTCCTGAGTAGCCCTGGCCATAATCCATATACGAATATCCTGATTCGCTGGAGTAAAGCCCGGCCAATTGCAAAATATGATCCATGTCGTGCGGTTCCTGTGGTCGATAGCTCCATGGGCAGGAGATGTATTCGGTACCGCTGTGGTAGGTGGTGTGAACAACAAACTGATTATCGTACGAACAGGCACGCAGTGCTTTGGATTCGGGTTGTGAAAAAGCTCCCGTACTGCTTCCTGCAGCATCCCACATATAACCCCAGTCGCGGTTCAGGTCAACACCATTGTTGTTGTAGCGCACATCATTTACACGGCCATCAGGATTTACCATAAGATAAAGCCATATTTCGCGGTTATCTATCAGTTCGGTAATTTCAGGGTCACTGCCGTAGTCAAGGCAAAGGTCGCGGGCAAACCGGATTACATTTTCGGCAGCACCAACCTCATTGCCGTGGATGCCACCATCGAACATCACTTCGGCTTCATTTTCGTCAATTGCGGAATTATCGCTGATCTTCAACGCCGCACACTGTCTGCCGCCAAGGGATGTCCCGAAAACATGCTTTGTGCAAATATCCGGGAAGTGTTCTGCCAGGCTGTCGGCAACATCAATTATTTCCTGGTAGGTATGATAGGCAACATCTGTTTGCCAGAATAATTGTGAATATTCATTGAGATCTTCGATGATGATTTCGTAATCAAAATTGCTGTTTTCGATCACACGCAGCTCATCCGGTGTGAGATAAAGGATAGCGTGTTTCAGGTAGATGTCGCCATTGAAGCCCAGATTGTAAAGTTCGAGGGCATCTGTTTTGGAACGGATATCTACTTTTACTTCCATTTCGCCGGGACGCCAGCCCCCGGCAAATGTTGATGCTGTAAAGCAGGCGAAGAGGAGCAGTAGTAAGAGTTTTTTCATTGTGCAAAGTGTGTTAAGTTTTATGATAAACGCTTGATTTATAGTTACTTTTTTAGATTCAAAATTAACCTGAAAAATTCATGAATTTTTCACTCTGTGGGCAAAAAAGCCCACAGAGCCGAATTTCCAGAGGAAATTCGAGGGTTAACCCTCGAAAATATTTTTTTCAAATATTTTCGGCCTTCGGTGATTAATTCACAAACTTTGTAAGTTTGTGAATTAATCAGGTTAATATTCCTGAAATTGAATACCACCCTGATTTTAACTTTTTTTAAGGGGGTGCTAAAGTAAAGTTTTTTTGGGAATCAAAGAATACGGCAGCTAACATTTGTCCTTTACCATCATTAACCGGCACGAAGCGTAGCGTTCAGGAGGTTGCTGGTAATTTTGTTATAGAGTTCTCTCGGCTTAAAGGGTTTTGAAATGAAATCGTTCATACCGCTTGAAAGCACTTTTTCCTTTTCCTGAATTTTAACGGCTGCGGTTAGTGCAATTATCGGGATGTTTTGATCCTGCTTCCGGATGGCCTCTGTGGCCTGGTAGCCATCCATATTTGGCAGGTGCAAATCCATAAGCACAAGGTGAAACTTATCAGGTTTGAACATTTCAACGGCAATTTGTCCGTCTTTTGCAACTTCCACTTCCAGATCCCACTTTTCGAGAAACTGGGTTGCAATTTTGATATTGATGTCATTGTCTTCCACAAGCAACACGCGGTAACCTTTCAGGCTTTCAAATTCAGGCCGTTTGGTTTTGGCATCTCCAACACCACCCCCATCAAGGGTAAGTTTTTTAATCAGCAATTGCAGTTCAGCGGGCTTAAATGGTTTCGAAACAAACTCATTCATCCCGGCCTCCAGCACTTTATCCTTATCCTGCATCTTAATGGCTGCTGTGAGTGCAACTATCGGTATTTTCGAATCCTGTTTCCTGATGGCCCTGCTGGCTTCGAAACCATCCATGTTGGGCATGTGCAGGTCCATGATGATCAGGTCGTATTTACCGGGTTTAAATTTCTCCACGGCAATCTGCCCGTCACCGGCCACATCCACGCCGATGCCCCATTTTTCCATGATTTGGGTGGCGATCCGGGTATTTACCAGATTATCTTCAACCAGCAAAATCTTCATGCCTTCAAGGGTTTTTTTACCGGGTTTGGTTGCTTCTTCGGCATCAGTTTGAGCTTCACCGCCTTCTGCTTTCTGAAAAATCATTTTAAATGAAAACTCCGAACCTGAACCTATTTTACTTTTCACCTGTATGCGACTGCCCATAATTTCGAGTAGTTTCCTGGTGATGGCAAGTCCAAGGCCGCTTCCGCCATATTTTCGGGTGGTATCGGAACTGGCCTGGCTGAATGAATCAAAAATATGCTCAAGCTGATCATGCGAAATTCCGATACCGGTATCAACGATGGAAAAAGTGACCTCTGATTGGCTGTTTTTCAGATCGACACCTTTCATAACGATTTTCACCTCTCCCTTTTCGGTAAACTTCACAGCATTTCCCAGCAGATTATTCAGTACCTGGGTCAGTCGGGTCGGATCGCCCATCACAAATTCCGGAAGGCCTTCGCCAAGTTCAAGTTTCAGCTTGATGTTTTTTGATTTCACCACCGGCTCAAATCCGGCCTTCAGGCTGTGTGCAAGTTTGGGAAGGCTGAATTCCACATTCTCAAGCTTGAGCTTGCCTTCGTCAATTTTATTAAAATCCAGGATGTCGTTGATGAGCGAAAGCAGATTTTCCGCCGAAAACTTCATGGTAGTCAGCTTTTCCGCCTGATCTTCACGGGGATTTTCAAGCTGCAGCAAATCGATCATCCCCAAAACACCATGGAGCGGCGTCCGGATTTCGTGCGACATGGTTGATAAAAACTCTGCCTTAGCTCTTGATGATCGTTCGGCTTCCTCTTTGGCTTTGATGAGCTGCTTGTTTTTGGCTTCGATTTCCCGGGTGGTATTTTCAAGTTTTGCCGTGCGTTCGCGCACCAGCTTGTTCAATTTTGTGGTTTTCCATTCCAGCCTGCGGTTGCGCCATTTGGTGAGCTGGTAAACGGAAAGGATAAACAAAATCGCAAAAATCGTCCAGGTAATCCAGCTTTGATACCACACCGTGTGAATGGAAAAGTTGTAAACCAGCGGCGGACTCCAGAGATAATTTCCGCGCTGTCGCGCCTTCACCATCAGTTGATGATCGCCGGTTTGCAGGTCAGAATAAAAAATTTCGTTTCGCCCGATCAGCAATTTCCAGTCGTCATCCTTGCCACTCATTTTTACCATGTAGGTAACGCCGTCAGTGGGATACTCCGCACTCACAAAACTAAATCCCAGGTAGGTCAGGTTATTGTAACTGTCTTTAGCAGGATCGGTAACCGGCACACCTTTTTCAGTGATCAGGATAAACCGGGGCCTTGTGGTAACGGCGGGCTCCTTATTATTCAAATTGTAAGCAATTCCGGATATGGTTCCTGCCCAGATGCGGTTATCGGAATCGGTGATCAGGCTGCGGTAATTCACTGTTTTGGAGGGCAAACCATCATGCTGTCCAAAAGGGATGGTATTTTTTTGATCGTATTTGATTACACCGGACGACGATGCAATCCAGATATTCTGATCCCGGTCGATGGTAATAGCTTTGATATCCATCTTATCATTAAAATCGATGGCCACCCTTGAAACCTCATTCCCTTTCCGTTTGAAAAGCCCGTGGTTGGTTGCGATCCACAGCACCTTTTTATCATCGAAATCGGCATCGTTAATGGCAAGCACATCATCGGATGCCAGGTTGAGCGATTCACTCATGTTGAGGATGGTATCGTTGAGCGAATCAAAATAGAGCAGATTGCTGCCGGGAATGTTTGTTCCCAAAAGCAAATGTGGGTAAGGCGTCGTTTTAATGAAATTAACCTGCGATGAAATGCCATATGCTTCACCATAAATTTTTATCTCGCCGCGGGGTGTAATTTTAACCACGCCGGACAGGTTATCCTGGCAGGCCCAGATATTGCCCTCCCCATCGAAAATCATGTTATAAACCGAGTTTCCATAGGCACTCAGATTGTATGCCTCCTGTACCCTGCCACCGGTCAGTTTTCTGATAACCCCCTGGTTATCCGAAAACCAAACCGAACCGTTATCCGGCAAAATCTGCAGGATCATATAACCCGGCGATGTAAAGAGCAAGCGGGGTTCCAGTGTTTCCTCATCTACGCTGTAGATTTGCTCACCGTCGGTAAACACGATGCTTCCCGATCCGGCATCCATTTCCACATCCTGGATGTATTTGTTCCTGACCCTTTCGAAGGGGGTATTAAAAATCTGGTCCTGCAAAACAAGGATGCCGTAATCGGTAGCCAGCAGGTATTCGTTTTTGTGGTTGATGATTTGGTTGATGGCACCACGCCGGTTCACTTCCTCAATCTTTTTCAGACTGATGTTGCCATTTTCAAGTGTTGCCTCCCACAATCCTTTTGTCCAGGTGCCCACAAGTACCGATCCGCTCTTTTTCCTGATGAAGGATGACGCATCGAGTTTGCGACCCAGAACACGAAAGTCCAGGAATTCCGAGTCGGAATTGAAGCGCATTTCACCCAGCATATTGTTAAACCCGATTAGGATATGACCGTCCGAAATTTTTTGTACACCCGTAACATCGTGAATATCCACATCCAGTGCAATGGGTGAAATTTTATCGGTCAGATAGTCGTACCGGTAAAAATTACCGGTGTATGACACCAGCACGAGGTGGGTAAAACCATTTTCAAAAAATGAAAAGGAATGCACATAACTACCGGTTGTGTTTTCCGGACCAAGATAGTAGCGGTGAAGTTTGCCGTTGTTGTATCGATAAACCGCCGAATTATCAGATAGCCAGAGGTTTTGCTTGCTATCCTCGAAAAACTGCTTCGGGTACCACAGCATACTATCCGAAGGATTTGTGCCGCCCTTCATAATGGAGCGGTACCGCATATCGTTTTGATTGTAAACGATTTCTCCAAATCCAAGGTCGGTATTAACAAACATGCTTCCATCGCGCGTGGAAACAACTGATTTCACATAATTGGAAGGGAGCTTGCCCGGAAAGGGAACAAAACGGTTGCCGTTGAAATGCATCAGCCCAAAGTCGGTGCCTGCCCAGATAAACCCCAGCGAATCGATAGCGATGGATTTAACCAACTCATTCTGGAGCCCGTGCTCCTGAGCATAAAGACTCACTTTGTAGTGCTGGGAAAAACCTGTATTGCAAAAAGCAAACAGGGTCAGGATAACAAGAAATGCCTGAGGGAAAGCCACCGGCCGCCTGGTATTTCGCATTGTTTTTTCCAACTGGTCTAAAATGTCCCCTTTAGGTTGTTAATGTGTCAAAGGTAATTGAATATTTAATTTCAACGGGAAAAATCAACGTATTATTGGGCATAAAAAATACCGGTAGCAACTTGCCCCGGCATTTCCATGTATTGTGCGAATCAGGTTTAACCACAATGAAAATGTTCCCGCACCAGGTTCATGACAGCTTCCTGATCTCCTGAAATTTCTTCCCTGATGTTCTGGTCCCGGAAGCCTTTCAGCTTTTTCACGATGCTTTTGATCAGGCCCTCCGGAAAAATATTCTCTTTGGTATAGATGGCAGCCTGGGCCTCGAGTTGTTCGGCTGATTCCCAGCATGAAGTGGGCAGTTGTTTGAGGTCCTTCACCCTTTCCTTGTGTTCATCGTCGAAGATGTTGACATCTACGTAGGTTTTATCGGCATAAGCCAAACCGTTCTCCATCTCAAACCCGTGACGCGCAGCTACTGTAAGGCCGGCAAGCAACAGGAAAATATCCGCTGATCCGTCGGGGCAGCGAAATTCCACAGTCTGCCGGTTCCCGAACTCCCGTTCCAGCTCCTTTTGCTGCGGATTGGCATGCAGATACATCTTTTTGTTTCCGGTCCAGCCCAGCGGAACCCTTACCAGTACCGACCTGTTGCGATCGCCCCAGCAAATATTGGTGGGTGCTTCCTGATGCGGTACCAGCCTGAAGTAGGAGGTTGGGTTGGTATTGCCGAATGCAGATAACGAAGGTGCCAGATCAAGATATCCGGCTATGGCTTTTTTGGCTGCATCACTCAGTTTGCCGTCGGTGGTCATTTGATTTTTCCCGGCTTTCATCAGCCTGGTGTGCACATGCATACCGCTGCCCGCTTTTCCAACCGTGATTTTCGGAGCAAAGGTTACGGTGATGCCGTAATTGTAGGCCAGCGTCCTGACGATCCACTTGGCGATCAGCAACTGATGTGCTGCATCTTCCACAGGGCAGGGCATAAATTCCAGCTCATTCTGCTCATATTCGGTATCGCCAACGCTAAAGTTACCTACTTCACAGTGTCCGTATTTGAGCTTGCCACCTGCCTGGGCGATGGCGAGCATGACTTCCTGCTTAAATTCATCGGTTTTGGTAAACGGAGAGGATTCATGATATCCGCGCTGATCTACGGCCTCAAACAAAGGTTCCTTTTCGCTGATGATGTAGAACTCCAATTCGCCCATGGCGTGAAATTCCATCCCGGTAGCTTTTTTGAGCGAATCATGGGCTTTTCGCAAAATGTATTCCGGTGAACTCTCCAGCGGATTGCCATCCTTATCATAATATGCACAAAGGATATCAAGGGTTGGTATTTCGCTGAACGGGTTTATGAAAGCGGTTTTGTATTGCGGAATCACATACAGGTCGCTGGAACCCGCTTCGATGTGTGAAAACAAACTGGAACCATCCACACGTTCACCCATGGTGAGTAAATCTTCCAGGTGCTCCCGGCTGTTAATCACAAAGGCAAGGGTTTTCAACCGGCCATCTTCACCGGCATACCTGAAGTTGAGCATCTCAATGTTATGATCCTCAATATATAAAATCAAATCGTCTCTTGTGAAGGTGTCCGGCGATTTGTTCAGGTATTGAACAAGCGGATTGGGGTTCATCAGTATCTGGTTCTTCATATCCATATTTTAGTTTTTTAAATTCTTGAAAAGGGCGCCAAACTTACAATTTCTTTTTCGAATTTTATGGGGTGGATTTAAGAACCTGAGATCGTGCTAAGATTTTGTAATATAGTTATCTAAAAGGAATTTAAATAGTCTGAGCCGGGGATATGCAGCGATGTTTAAAGCCTAAAAATTAATAGCTTTGCAGGCACCTTTTCAATCCAGACTTTTAATCAAATTCAAAACGCAGATAAAATGCAGAAAATGTTATTACTGGGAGATGAAGCCATAGCCCAGGGTGCTATAGATGCTGGTATTTCCGGCATATTTGCCTATCCCGGAACCCCATCCACCGAAATTACCGAATATGTTCAGGGTTCCAAAATGGCCACGGATAAAAATATTGTTTCATCGTGGACGGCCAATGAAAAGACGGCTGTGGAAGCTGCCATGGGCGTTTCTTATGCCGGAAAGCGGGCCATGGCATGCATGAAGCATGTTGGCCTGAATGTGGCTGCGGATGCTTTTGTAAATGCCGGGGTAACCGGAGCCAATGGCGGGCTGATCATCGTTTCGGCGGATGACCCGTCGATGCACTCATCGCAAAATGAACAGGATTCAAGATATTACGGCAAGTTTGCCATGATCCCTACCCTGGAACCTTCTGACCAGCAGCAGGCCTACGATATGGTGCATTACGGATTTGAACTTTCTGAAAAACTGAAAACCCCGGTGTTGCTGCGCATCACCACCCGCCTGGCCCACTCACGTGCCGGCGTTGTGCGCAAAGATGAGCGGCAACAAAACGACCTGCAACTCCCGGGCGACCTCAGGCAGTTTGTGCTTTTGCCGGCCATTGCCCGAAAACGCTATAAGCTTTTACTTTCGAACCAGGACCGTTTTTTGGAAGAAGCGGAAACCGCCGGTTTCAATCAGTATATCGACGGCGGGGATAAATCGATGGGGATTATCGCCAGCGGTATTGCCTGGAACTATTTGCTCGAAAACTATCCGGAACGCAACATTCCCAATCCGGTGCTCAGAGTTGCACAATATCCCATTCCCAGAAATATGATTGCAAAGCTGGTGGATGAGTGCGACAAGGTGCTTGTTCTGGAAGAGGGAGCACCACTCATTGAAGAGATGCTGAAAGGTTACCTTTCGAAAGGATTGAATGTTTCGGGGCGCTTAGACGGTACTGTTCCGCGCGACGGCGAACTAAATCCAAATATCGTGGCGCGCGCACTTGGCAGGGATGATATCCACGGCCGCGATGTTCCGGATCTGGTAACAGGCCGGCCACCCTCACTTTGCGTGGGCTGCTCACACCGCGACATGTACAATGCCCTGAATGAAGCGCTGTTGCAATTCAGCCCGGGACGTGTTTTTTCCGATATCGGATGCTACACACTTGGCGCACTGGAACCTTTCAACGCCATAAATACCTGCGTTGACATGGGCGCATCTATCACCATGGCCAAAGGCGCCGCCGACGTGGGCTTTGTGCCTGCCGTTGCTGTGATAGGCGATTCCACTTTTACACATTCCGGAATGACCGGCCTTTTGGACGCCGTAAACGATAAATCACCGGTTACCGTGATCATCGCCGACAATGCAACCACAGGCATGACCGGCGGACAAAAATCAGCCGCTCTCGGAAAAATAGAATCCATTTGCCGCGGCGTGGGCGTGGAAGAAGAGCATATTCGTGTGATCAAACCACTCAAAAAGAACCATGAAGAAAATGTGAAGGTGATCCTGGATGAATTAAATTACCAGGGCGTTTCGGTGGTGATCCCCAGAAGAGAATGCATTCAGACACTCAACAAGCGCATGCGTGCAAAAGCAAAGGCCAAAGAATTGGAAAAACAAAAGGAAAATTAACCAAAAAATAGCAGTAAGCACATGAAAAAAGACATCATACTTGCAGGCGTAGGCGGACAGGGTATTTTATCCATTGCCGCATCCATCGGGCTTGCAGCCGTTGAAGCCGGCTTATTTTTAAAGCAGGCCGAGGTACATGGAATGAGCCAACGGGGTGGCGATGTGCAGTCGAACCTCCGGATTTCCGACAAAGAGATTGCATCTGACCTGATCCCCTACGGAAAGGCCGACATGATACTGTCGGTGGAGCCAATGGAATCGCTCAGGTATTTACCCTGGCTATCACCGGAAGGCTGGCTGATCACCAATGCTACAGCATTTACCAACATTCCGAACTATCCCAAAAAGGATGATATCATGGCCGAGATCAAAAAGCATCCCAACCACATCATCATCGACGCCGATCATCTGGCTAAAGAACTGGGATCCATAAGGTCGGCCAACATGGTTATGCTCGGTGCCGCCTCTCCCTTTCTGGATATGGATTATAAATTCATGGAGAGCTCCATCAGAAAGCTTTTCGGAAACAAAGGCGATAAAGTGGTTCAGCTAAACATCGATGCATTTATCGCCGGCGAGGAATTTGCAAGGAATTATGTGAAATAGTCACAACGCAACAAAAATTTTAAAGGGGCATTATCCGCAGGGAGTGCCTCTTTTTTTATTTTGCGTAGGGGAATTGCACGACTCGATTGTATCAATTAAAAGTTGACAGAACAACATCAAAAATCAGTTTATGATCTTAATTAAAAATGCAGAGGTTTATGCTCCGGAATCCATCGGAAAAAAAGATATACTTATCGCCGGCCATAAAATTCATTTCATTGCCGACGATATTGATGGTGACGCTCCATACATTCTCAAAATAATTAATGCCGGAAAGCTAAAAGCCATGCCCGGATTTATCGACAGTCATTGTCATATTGCCGGAGCGGGCGGCGAAGGAGGACCTGCTACCCGCACACCTGAGATGCACATCAGCGATTTTTTTGAAGCCGGCGTAACAACAGCCGTTGGATGCCTTGGAACGGATGGCATTACCCGCGACCCTAAATCGGTGCTGATGAAAGCCAAAGCCCTCAACAGGGAAGGCCTCACCGCATTTATGTACACCGGGGCATACCAGTTGCCAACGCCAACTATCCTCGGTAGCGTAGCCGAAGATATTTCGATGATCGAAGAAGTGATAGGCGCAGGTGAAATTGCCTTATCAGATCATCGCAGTTCCGTGCCTTCTGCCAGCGAACTGGCAAAACTTGCCGCTGCCGCCAGGGTTGGCGGAATGCTCGGCGGAAAAGCCGGAATTGTGAATATCCACATGGGCGATGCGTTAGACCCCTTCCAACCCATTTATGATGCGGTTAAAAATTCCGAACTGAAATACCAGCAATTCCTGCCCACACATATCAACCGCAACGATTATATCTTTGAAGATGCGAAAAAATACGGGCTGCTCGGCCCGGTTGATCTTACATCCAGCTCCTATCCTTATTTTCCGGACTATGAAATCAAACCTTCAAAAGCAGTTGCTGAATTGCTCGAAGCAGGTGTTCCGCTACAAAACATTACCATGAGTTCTGATGCAGGCGGCAGCTTGCCCGATTTTGATGCAAACGGAAATCTGGTGAAATTAGAAACCGGAAAACCGATGAGCCTGTTACAGGAATTCAGGGATATGGTTTTTGATGAAAACCTGAGCATTACAAAGGCCGTAAGCACCATTTCGACGAATGTGGCAAAAGTGCTGAAGCTTGCTAACAAAGGACAAATCAGACAGGATTTTGATGCCGACATTTTGCTGTTGGATGAAAAAATGGAGATTGCTTTTATGATTTCAAAAGGTGAACTGATTACCGAAAATTATCAACAAATAAAGAAAACCTATTTTTAAACCAAAGCGAGCTTATCGATCATGAAGAAATTTACAATACTCCTTTTTGTTATATTCCCCACATTGATTTTTGCACAGGGCAGCCTGCTGATAATTGGCGGTGGCAGCGAATCAGACGATGAAGATGCCTGGAGCACAGCGCCATATTCGTGGGCCGTGGAGCAATCGGTAAATAAAAAAGTAGCCATCCTTTCTTATTCCACAGCTACTGACTGGATGCGGAATTATTTTGTAAACCACTGCGGGGCAGTTGCTGCCAAGGATTTTAGAATCAATTCGCAGAGTATTGCCAACGACCAGGACACCTACGACAGCCTGATGGCCTATGATGTGATTTTTTTGAAAGGCGGCGACCAGTGGAATTATTACAATATCTGGAAAAACACCTTAACCCATGATGCCATCCAGGATAAATTTGATGAGGGTGGTGTGATTTGTGGTACATCTGCCGGACTGGCCGTAATGTCGGAGGTGATTTTTACCGCAAAAAACGGAACCGTTTACCCGGACGAATGCATCGAAGATCCCAACAACCAGTATGTACAACTGGCAGACGATTTTTTCGATTTCTTCCCGGGCTATATTTTCGATTCCCATTTCACCGATCGTGGCCGCGGCGCGCGAATGCTTGGGTTTCTGGCACACTGGAAATTACATCACGACGAACTGATTAAAGGAATTGGCGTTGACGAAACCACAGCACTGGCCATTTCACAGGATCATGTGGGAACCGTTTACGGAACCGGAGCAGCAAATTTTTATCTGCCTGTTTCTAACGATCCTTATCACCAGGATGGGGAAATGCTGATTGTGGATTCAATCGAAATAAAACAGCTTTTACATGGCTGTACCATCGATTTTAATAGCGGCGAAACCACAGGCCTTACCGAAGATTTTACTCCGGAAATTGTGGAAGAACGCGGAAATTATACCATTCTTTGCAGCGGTGGCGATGCGCTTTCGGAGAATAACGAAATGCTGGAACGCCTTGTGAATGGATCGGGAAACCCCGCCGATGTCATTTTGATCATTACCGGTTCTAACCAAAGTGAAGCCAATTCATTCAAAACAAAACTCACCTCGCTTGGTGCTGAAGATGTCAGGGTTTTCAGCGGCATCAGCTCCATGGGCGACGATCCTGATTTTGAGCGAGCCATTAAGGATGCCAACAAATATCTGTTCCTTGGCAACGAATTTTACATCCTTGAACATTTCCTCGGACAATTTGAAAATGGCGTTCTTTTAAACGATCACATCCGCCGCGATGATAAAGTGATTGCTTTTGTGGGCGACAACAGCCGCTTTGCCGGGAAAACCATCATTGAAAATTATTTGCTTTACAATGCTGCGGGAACCGGAACTTTGCTTTTTAAAGATGGCCTGAACCTGTTAAAAACCACCGTCATTATTCCAAACAGCTATTTAAATTCAGATATGTTTATGAATCCGGCTGCGGGCATTCCTTATGCCATGCTTAACGATAAAGTGAGATTTGGCATTTGGCTCACCCGGAAAAACTACCTGAAATATGCTCCTGCCGAATCGGGGACTTTTATTACTTCTTATGGCGATGCGCCGGCACAGGTACTGGAATTACAAAATACAAAAGGCGGTTTTGCCACAAAAACCTATTCAGCAAATTATTCCACACCACAAATGTTCGCCGGCTTTGAAAGTATGAAAATGAGGCTGATCAGCAGCCCTATAAAAATCAAGACCGGAAACGATATCAGCGCCTACTCGATAGATGAAGGAAACAATGGAATTTTTAAGCCAATAAAAATTTACCCAAATCCAGCCCAAAATATTTTGAATGTGGAATCCTCCGGTGAGAAATTTTCAGTTTTGGTAAATTCAGCAGATGGAAAAAAAATACTGGAAGCACCTCAACTTGATTTTGCCCACCACTTAAATGTTTCTGATTTATCTCCCGGCTTCTATTTTCTTCGAACAAAAAGTAAAGATGGACAAATGGCCTCACAATCTTTTGTGATTACCCGGTGAATCAAAATTTGATGACCAATGTCAGACAGCCTGCCACGACCTGTCAGGGTTTGATATGTAAACCGCAGTAGTCGTTTTAGAAACAGGTGAGAGTTGTTTCCTGCAATGATTTTTCCATAACCCGGTCATTCATGGCCGGGTTATTAGAATTACAACGTGTTAAATTAGTTGATAATACTGTTACATTTGATATCATTCATGGCCGGGTTATTAGAATTACAACCCGCACTAATTAAGGCCGTTAACGGCCTTTTTTGGCCCATACATTTTTTTCTGAAACCCAGGACTGAACCCCTGGGTTACGAAATCAGGTCCTAGCCTGATGGCTATGCGAATATCCGGGACCGAACTGCGTTCAGCGTGTTTTAATTTTAGAAAGCCACATATACTACGGAACTAGCATTGTCCCTCTCAGTCAATGAAATTTCAGAACTCCTGACCTAGTGTTGGTTGTGAGGTAGTTATAAAAACTAATTCGCAAATTGCAATGTCGCAAAATTTTAGATTTCTCCCTGCAAAACTCCACTTCGTTACGTTTTTCCAGTCGAAATGA
>JAGYLT010000119.1 GCA_018400545.1 Bacteroidales bacterium | reverse complement strand
ACTTCCACCGGGAAGACACCACCCTGACTACCGCTGCAGCAATCATTAAACAATTGCCCGGGCATGTTTTTCCAGTTCTGATAACCTATCATCACCATCCGAAAACAGTTTACGAACTCATGCAGAAACTGGGATGCAGCATCGTGCAACTGCATGGAAGGGTTGAACAGGCTGAAATTGAAGAGCTTCGGAAATTATTCCCAAAAGTTGAAATCTGGAAAAGCCTGGTAATCCATCCCGGGAAGGCTGATGTTGCTATTAAAAACATGCAATATTTCGAACCCCTGGTGGATGCGTTTATCACAGATACCTTTGACCCCGAAACCGGCGCTTCCGGGGCCACGGGCAAAACACACGACTGGAATGTTAGCCGCGAAATAGTGAAGCAAAGTAAAAATCCGGTTATCATTGCCGGCGGTTTAAATCCTGAAAACATTTACAAAGCTGTGGTGGCTACCCGGCCTGCCGGAGTTGATGTGCATACCGGTGTGGAAAATAACGATGGGACGAAAAGCAGAAAGCTGGTGAGAAGTTTTGTCGAAAATGCCAAAAAGGCTTTTCATGATATTGATCAGGTTAAGTAAACCGATCCGCCTGAGCTGTCGCGGGAAGCACCGGTAACCGATGCCAGCGTGTTTACTCTGCCCTGCAACCTGAGCCAGCCCAAAAAGGCAAAAACCAATGCCTCTTTAAAATGGATGATTTGCTTTTCGGGAATCACAATTTCACCATGCGCATAATCCATGATTTTTGAAATCAGATATTGATTTTCCGCACCTCCACCGGTTATTAAAATTTTCCCTTCCTGATGATTTTTTGTGGCTTCTCCAATCTGCAAAGCAATGTGCTCGGTGATAGTACGCAGGGTATCCTGAACAGAAATTTTATGACGGGTTATCACGGAAAGGAAAACTTGCTCAAACCACTCCCTACCCAGGGATTTTGGCGGCTCAAGTTTATAAAATGCCAGATCGTTGAGTGCTGAGAGCAAGTCAGTGTTTATTTTTCCTGAGGATGCCATCGTCCCATTTTCATCGTAAACGGCTCCCAGTATGGCAGCAAAATAATTCAGCCCCATATTGGCCGGGCAAATGTCAAATGCAATCCGCTCGTTATTTTTTTCGTAAGAAATATTGGCAAAACCACCCAGGTTTATACATGATTCGTAGGCTCCAAACAGGATGCTATCGCCAATGGGAACCAGCGGCGCTCCCTGCCCCCCAAGGGCCACATCCAGCGAACGGAAATCACAAACCGTAGTGCATTTGGTTTCGGCCGCCAGTTCAGCACCGTTTCCAATTTGAAGCGTAAACCCGGATTCAGGGCGGTGAAAAATGGTATGCCCGTGCGAGGCGATAAAATCAGCCTGGCATTTGTATTTCGAGATAAAAGCATTTGCAGTGCGGCCAAGATACCGGCCATATTCCATATCCAGTTTTGCCAGTTCCTCGCCGGATAATTTGTGTGCCTGCGACAACCTGTTTTTCCAGACTGAATCATAAGGAATGGTTTCTGCAAAACGAATTTCCCATTCCGGATTATCCGGGCTTCCTGAGAATCTGCAGAAAGCAATGTCAACGCCGTCCAGCGAAGTCCCCGACATCATTCCGATAGCAGAAACGCTTTTCACTACAGCACCTCCAGTGTTTTTTCCAGTTGGATACCCCGCGAACCTTTGATCAGGATTGTTTTATCTGCCGGATTTATTTTTCTAAGTCCGTCGATGGCTTCCTCAACATCCGGGAAAACCGAAAAGCCAGCTTCACCTTTGGAGGCCCGGGAAAACTCCGGGCCAACGAGCAAAACATCTTCCAGCTTTAATTCACCGATTTTCCGGATGATGTTCAGGTGCTCCTCCTGGCTTTCAGCGCCCAGCTCAAGCATGTCACCCAGGATCAGCATTTTGTTTTTAAAGGGAGATTCTGCAAAATGCTCCAGGGCCAGCAGCATGGAGGTGGGGTTGGCATTGTATGCGTCCATAACGATTTTGTTCTTTTTGGTTTCATACCACTGCGACCTGTGATTTTGAGGGTGATATTTCTCGATGGCCTCCCGGATTTGATTGGGTGATACCCCAAAATGATTGCCGATACACGCAGCCGCCAGCGTATTATCCAGGTTGTATGCACCAACCATATTTGTTTTGATCACTATTTGCTCATTGTGGATCAGCATCCGCATCTTTATAAAAGGAAACTTTTCTATGATTTCTCCGGCCACGGTTGCCCGGTCATCATTACCATAATAAATGCTTTTGACGCCTTTGGATTTTTCCAGGAGGAGTGGATCGGCTGCATTTACAAACAGCTTTCCGCCGGATTCGCGGATGTACCGGTAAAGTTCCGTTTTGGCCTTAATCACACCTTCGTATCCGCCAAATCCTTCCAGGTGGGCTTTCCCGATGTTGGTGATGATCCCGAAATCGGGTTTGCACATGTTGCTCAGCGCACCGATTTCACCCTGGTGGTTTGCACCCATTTCAATGACAGCCATTTCATGATGGCTTTGGATCGACAGCACAGAAAGCGGCACACCGATGTGGTTGTTCAGGTTGCCGACAGTGGCAAAGGTTCTGTATTTTTTCTTCAGCACCGCGTTGATCAACTCTTTGGTGGTGGTTTTCCCATTCGATCCTGTAATCCCGATAACGGGAACCATCAATTGATCACGGTGAAATATTGCCAGCTTTTGCAGGGTTTTCACAACATCTTCCACTTTAATTATCCGGTCGGATTCAGGAAGTGTTTCATCATCTGTGATCGCAAATGCAGCGCCCTTTTTCAGGGCATCTTCTGCAAATTTATTCCCATCGAAGTTTTCGCCTTTCAAAGCAAAAAACAAACTTCCGGATTCAACCTTTCTGGAGTCGATGGTGATTTTGTGATGTTGCAGATAAATTTCGTAAAGACTTTCGATGTCAGGATTCATATACTGTGGATGCCATTTGAGAGGATAAAAATAAAAAAGCTGTACCGGTTTTTGCCTGTTTGTCAAATGATATTTTCAACAAATCAGGCACTGGTACAGCTTTTAAAAAAAAATTATGGTTTATCTGGCCGGCGTTCCCACCCGGTCCATCGCACATCTAAATCCGATGAAATCAGTGGCTTTTTCCTGATCCAGGAAACGCCTTACACCCGGGCTGAGGTAAAACGGGCCGTCTTTCCAGGAGCCTCCTTTATAAACACGCGCCTGGTCGTTGATCAGGCTGCTGTTGGGGTAGTTGTACATATCATTGGTGGAGCTGCTGTTGTTTACTTCACCATCCCATTTGCCGCGATCAATGATCGAACGATTATCACCATCGAGGTAGTTGATGTTATTGGCTTCGCGATAATTAAAACGGCCTTCCGCTTCCTTGGGAGTAATTTCACGGTAACGGATACGGCCAAGGCTGTCTTTTTCGGCCAGATTGCCTTCCTCGTCAAGAACCGGAGTCATAAATACGTTACCCCGGTAGGGGCTGAAATCTGCCACATCTTCATGGCTCAGCGGACGATAGACATCCTGTGTCCATTCGGCTACGTTGGCTGCTTCATGTTGTACAGTCCAAAATCGTTGGGTGGATAAATGCCAACGGGTGCCGTAATATCGGCACCATCGTTCAGGCTTCCTGCAATACCCATGTAGTCGCCGCGTGCCCTTTTAAAGTTAGCCATAAATTCACCATATTCACTTTTGCTTTCGATATTCCTCACCTGGTGGCCCGACCATGGATAAATCCTTCTTTCGGTAATCATCTCATATTCGCCGTAAAGGCCAAGCGCAGCATACTCCCATTCGGCTTCGGTGGGCAACCTGTAGTTTGGCAACAGGATTCCGTCTTCCATTTTCACGCGACGTTCGCCGGTTCCTTCGGGATCAAGATCCTGCAATGGCTCATTCACCAGTCCGTCATATTGCCCGGCAAGATAGGACTGTGTATTGAAATTGTCCCTGGCCGACTGGTCCGGATCCGGTGAAAGGATGCCCTGTTTGATGAGCAGCATTTCGTTCACCCTGTCGGAGCGCCAGATGCAATAGTCGGATGCCTGAAGCCAGGTAACGCCAACCACAGGATAATCGTGGTATGCGGGGTGACGAAGATATAAAGTTGTGAGTGGTTCGTTATAAGCCAGCTTGTCGCGCCAAACCAGTGTGTCCGGCAAAGCATTGCGGTAAACTTCGGGATATTCATCCCCAAAAATCCGTTGAATCCAGTATAAATATTCCAGGTAATCCAGGTTGGTTACTTCAGTTTCATCCATGTAAAATGATCTCACAGTAACGCGACGTGCCGGAGCTGAAACTTCGTATAAAGGGTCTTCGGCCATCTGGCCCATAATAAAAGACCCCCCCTGGATAAATACCAGGCCAGGGCCAGTTTCCTGCTCATTGATATCACTAACCTGAAATCCGCCGTAATCCGGTTCGTTGTATTCCCAGCCTGTTGTAGCCGAAACCTCATTTTTGCTTCCGATGATACCCTTGCATGAGGTGATGGCAACCGCTATTGCTGTGATGATTAAAAGACTGAATAACTGCTTGAAATTAAGTGTCATCTATTATGATTTTTTAAAAAACAGGTACACTAACTAAAATGATGGGCATTTTATTGCTCTCGATCTTCTTCTTTTTTCGTCGCATTCAAAAACCCATGAAACGGAGATTTCATGAGCCCCACCGCCTGCAATAGACAGTGATGAAATGGTATAATCAAAACTGTAGCCCAGCCGGAGTTTATCCCGCTGCAAACCAAGCGATACGATCACGGCATCAGGATTTGTAAATGCATGCCGGTACCAAATGCCGGCCACAAAAGGCGCGTATGTAAAATAAGTTCCGATGTTAAGCTGTTGATATTCGCCTTGTTGCTGATACATGATATTTGGTGAAATCTCCGGCTCCGGTCCGCGACTTCTTCGAAAACCACTGCTTCGAAGCTGGAGGTTGGCACCGGCATGTACTGTGAACTTCATTGGCAGGTTGTATTCTCCGCCGGTTTGCAGGCTAACATTGGGTTGCGAAAGGTGATGGACTGCCCCACCAAGAAAGTATTTTTCATCGTATCCCAAAAGAAATCCTGTGGCAAAATCAGGATAAAGGATGTTGTCCTGATAATCATCCAAATTAGGTGTAATCGGATCACCATTGGGGTCGAATCCTGTAATCAGGTTATTCTTGTTCAGCCCCTGGTTTCCCAATCCGGCCTGCACAGCGAGGTTAGCTTCCAGCAAATCGCTGATCCAAAAATTATATGCATAGGATCCATTCAATTGAAATTCGCTGAGGCCCACTTCACCGCTTTTGTTGTAGTTGAAATGTAAACCAAAGCCACCCGAAAGAAATTCGGAATACTGATCGTAGGAGGCGCTGTACGAAACAAAAGCCTTTGGCAGTGAAGGCCACTGGTTGCGGTAATTGAGGATGATTCTGGGGCAGGTTTCTGAACCGGCAAGTGCCGGGTTCAGGTAAAGCGGATTGGCGTAAAACTGGGAATAGGTGTAATCCTGTGCACTGGCGCCTGGTCTGAAAAAACTCAAAGCCAGCAGGATAACGAATATTTTAAGAATATTTTTAATCATGTTGAAGCAACCAGTCACGCAACCTTTTGTCTGATTTATAACTCTTTATTGTTGCAGATATTTTAGCATCCGGGGATTCCTGAAGCCGGTTGAAGAATTGCCCGTAATGCTCCGCGAAATAAGCAAATTTCTCCAGGATGTCACATGGATGAAAAATTCGCAATATCAACTGAGATGTTTCGTTTTTTATGGACTTATTTTTAATCAGGTATTTAAACCAATGAATTCGAAGCTTGTCAGCGAATAAAGATTTTTGAACAACCGGATTCAATGAACGTTTCTGACTGTACAGGATAAAAATTTTAAAATCAATGAAATACCATTTTCTGACGCTCATATTCACACTCATAACTCTCGTTTCCTTTTCTGGCTCAATCACGATTTCGCAGAAAATGAACTGGAACGACCTGCAACCGGAAAAAAACCCGTTGCAACCCCAGCTCCGCCTTCATTTCGATGGTGCTGTTTACGACCTTGGTTCCGGGGTTGATCCCTGGTTCAGGCAGAAAGTAGCCTTAACTGCACCTGCCGGAAAAGTAGAAGCTAAAATTTTGAATCCGGTTTTCAGCGAATTAACTTCACGGGAAATGCTGATGCTGGACAATCCGGCTGCGATTTCCCCGGCCATCGAAATCAAGTCAAAAATTGCCACATCAAGAAATCAGTCTTTTGCTGTCGTATCGTTTCTGCCATTGCGATTAAATATGCTCACCGGCAAATATGAAAAATTAATCAGTTTCGATCTGGAAATTATTCCTGCTGCACCATTAAAATCCGGCAATAACTTTAGAAATTATACCAACAATTCGGTGCTGGCTTCCGGCAACTGGTATCGCATTAAAGTTCAGGAAACCGGTGTTTACAGGTTAACGCATAATCAGCTTGCAGAAATGGGTATTCCTTTTTCAGGTGCAAATTCGGCTTCCATTCGCATCTATGGAAATGGCGGCGGTATGCTCCCTGAAAGCAATGCGGATTACCGCCCGGATGACCTTTTGGAGAATGCAATCCAGGTTGTGGATGGCGGCGACAATATTTTCAACGAGGGAGACTACATCCTTTTTTACGGTGAATCGCCGGATACATGGACACCAAATTCCTCCTTCAATGCCTTCGAGCATCAGAAAAATATTTACAGCGATTACACCTATTACTATTTAACCACCAAATCAGGTGAGGGAAAAAGAATTGAAAACCTGGAAAATTCAGGTGAGCAGGCAAATTTTACTGCCAATATTTTTCACGATTACGCTTTTCACGAAAGTGATGACCTGAACCTGATCGGCTCGGGAAGAAGGTGGCTTGGTGAAATCTTTGACCTGCAAACAACCCATGATTTTTCCTTCAGTTTTCCGAACATCGTTACTTCAGCCGAACATTATCTGGAAGTCAGGGCGATTGCAAAATCAGAATTGTCCAGCACTTTTGCCACATCAATCAATGGTGATATCGTTTCGACGATG
>JAGYLT010000118.1 GCA_018400545.1 Bacteroidales bacterium | reverse complement strand
TTAAATTTTTTAATCACCAAAATAATAACTTAAACAATTACAAGATGTTAAACCAGTATGAAACCGTTTTCATTTTAACTCCCGTTTTGTCTGATGAACAGATGAAGGAAACGGTAAAGAAGTATCAGGATTTCCTCAGGGAAAATGGCGCTGAGATCGTCCATGAGGAAAACTGGGGTATGCGTAAGCTGGCTTACCCAATCCAGAAAAAGTCATCCGGCTTTTATCACCTCTACGAATACAAAGCCGAAAGCGAGGCAATTGCTAACATTGAGCTTGCCCTCAAACGTGATGAACGCGTGATGCGTTTCCTCACCGTAAAACTGGATAAGCACGCAGTGGCTTATAACGAGAAGAAAAGGGCAAAAGCAAAAGATGCAGAAACAGTTCCTGAAAATTAATGATTAGTAATTAAAAATCGCAAAACAATGGCACAACAAAATTCAGAGATAAAATACCTCACACCCATCGCGGTTGACGTAAAAAAGAAGAAATACTGCCGCTTCAAAAAGGCAGGCATCAAATACATCGATTACAAAGACGCTGACTTCCTGATGAAGTTTGTGAATGAGCAGGGTAAAATCCTCCCCCGCAGGATTACCGGTACTTCCACAAAATACCAGAAAAAAGTGGCCCAGGCCATCAAGCGTGCAAGGCACCTTGCTTTATTACCTTATGTTGCTGACTTATTAAAATAGGAGACACAGACTATGGAAATCATTTTAAAACAAGATATTACGAATCTCGGATACGAAAACGATATTGTAAAAGTTAAACCCGGCTATGCCCGTAATTTTTTAATTCCCAAAGGAATGGCTATCATCGCCAGCGAGACCAACAAGAAGGTTCTTGCTGAGGTGCAGCGCCAAAAATCATTTAAAGAAGAAAAACTGCGTGAAGAAGCTGAAACC
The DNA here is from genome assembly GCA_018400545.1 of Bacteroidales bacterium. Next base: position 6,192 of record JAGYLT010000118.1, on the reverse strand, counting down.
AAAGCAAAATTGCTTGATAAGGTTTCGCTTAAGATAGGTGCCAAAGTGGGTACCTCAGGCAAGATTTTCGGTTCGGTGAATGCCATTCAGATTTCTGATGCCCTGAAAGAAAAAGGTCATGAAATCGACAGAAAGAAAATTGAAGTGGATGGTGATGCCATTAAAGAAGTTGGCGAATACGTAGCCAAAGTAAATCTTTATAAAGATATTAAGGCTGAAGTAAAATTTGAAGTCGTGTCAGAATAAGGATTTGAAGCTGATAAAATTAAAGCCGCACGATCTGATGATCATGCGGCTTTTTATTTTTCAATCGTTAAAAATAATTTTAATGTCTGGAAATTAATCCCTGGGCAACAGCAATCGGAAGCAGAATCAGAAAGAATAAGGTTGATAGGAAAACTTTGGTAATCAACACGCTAAAAATACTTCCGATGTTTCGGAGGGTGCCTGATGCAGTTGCTGTAAATTTTTTGGAAAAGATTCCGGCCAAAATCAAAGCAGCCGGAATGATTAACCAGATATAGAATTCAAACAGCAACAAACCAACTGATAGTAAAATAGACACACCCAACAGTAAATCTAAATTTTTACGTGAATCCATAGTAGTTTGTATTAGTGAGTTTTAGTAGAGTCTTACCATTTACTTTAATAATGCTTTTAGAAAAAAAATTATCCAGGTCCCAATCAGATAATGGATTAACCAAAAAAATAATGCAAATGTTGTGAAATGCATTTTTAGTTTCTCACAAATACCCTCAAATATACCGGAGTAAAATGACGCGATTAACAGGAAACAACCTGTAATCAATCAATTAAAGGCTATTAAAAAATGTTAATAAAATTTACCAAATCGTACATATTTTTGGCTTTAAAAGAAAAGGTTCGCAAGAGAAAAGTGGAAAATATTTCCTGAATCGGGAAAATCCTTCCCAAAATGGGTGAATTATTACATTATTCAAAAGTGTAGTTAGCCGGATTGTTGAGGTAGATTAAATATGATTTTCCTGGATGGAGGTTTAGGAGCGTATTTATACCCATTGCAGGCCAATAGGTTGAAGTGCCGGCAATTTCCTTAATTAAAACCAACGCATCCGGAATGGCACTATTGACCCCGGCTACAGAGACAGGTTCGGCGGATAAAACCGGGAAGTAATTCCAGCCTGCATTCAGTTGTAACGTAACCGGCTGATCAACAGAACCGGCAACTGCGACTGTATTGTTATCGTTCATTTTCAGGATGTATCCTTCTTCAGGTATCCAATTTTCCAGGGTGTTTATGCCTGCCGAGGGCCAGTAAATTCCGGTTTCCCCGATGATGATCTCCAGATCATCCACCACCTCCGAAAACATATTTTGAACGCTTGAGTCTTCCGGCTCAACGAATAATGAAATCCCGCTCCAACCTACGCTTAATTCAAGTTCCTGAGTTTGAAAGCAGGTAATTTCGGCTTTCCATCCGGGACGGGTTACACTGTAATCGGAGTGAAAAGCAAATGTCAGGGCTCCATCAGGATTTGATGCGGTAAAGCTGCCGGGCAGTTCTGTACCGCAAAAAGTACCAAGAAGTGGTGAATTTGTAGAACTTCCATCGTAAATTTTAAGCCAGTCGTAATTACAGGTTGATTGATCTTCCACATTAAACTCCATAAATGAAACATGAATCTGTGATCCGCTGGCAGCCGGTAAAAAGCTCATCTCCAGATTTTCCTCATCCTGATAGTTGCCGTTTTCACCACCTGAATCGTAAAAAAGTGCATTGCATGTTGATATGGTTTGGTTGGCCATGTTATAGTTGTTGAGCACGTGGATATAGCCGGTTTTCGTGAAAGAGGAAGTATCGCCACCGTCATTTTTTATGGTCAGGGAAACATCAAAAATTCCGGGTGATTCATACGAAATACCGGTTGGGTTTTTTTGGTTTGAGTTTGCTGGTGATCCGCCCTCAAACACCCACAACCAGGAAATCGGATTTCCGGTGGACTGATCCTGAAAATTCACTGTATTGCCAATATTTATAAGGGTATCGGATGCTGAAAACGCTGCCTGAAGTTCACCTGAATTGAGGGATACATTCAAATTTGTGGTTGAATATTTCGTCACTGATACGTTTTCGAAGGTTTGGGGCAAATACCCATCGGCAGAAAATGTAATATCATAAACCCCTTCATCCAGCATACGCTGATAAAAACCGGTTTGGGCTTCGGAAAAAACAAACGAATTATCCTCATCATGCCCATCAATAAAAACTTTTGCAGCAACCGGAACCCCCGTATTTTCATCACTAACGATGCCGCTGACTCCGTATGTGCATTGCCAGATGTAATTGATCAGCGAACGGTAATTCCATTCCCAGTGGTCGTCCAGGAGGCTTTCGGAAAGTTTTTTGGTGTTCGACAATTCCATGGTCACCTCCCGGCAATGGTGAAAATAATTCATGTAGTCCTGCCGGCCACCACTGATGGTGTACCAGGCATAGCCGTTGGTTATCCCGTTGTTAAAGCCGTCCAGGTAATTGCCGGGGGCATATTCGTGCACCGTGTCGGCATATTCGCGGCTAACAAAATACCACCAGTCGTTATCAGCGGTCAGGTGCTGCCATGTGTCCCAGGGGTAGTTTATCACTTCGGCGCCGCCATGCAGGTTGGCCGACATCACAAAATGTTGGTCTTCGGCCAGTTGCATAAACGCCTGGGTTTCGGCCTGCCACGCATTACCGTCGGGGTGGGGGCCATCTTTGGGGTCGGGGTAGTTTCTGTTCAGGTCAACCCAGTTGGCGTTGTAACGCGTTGATCCCCAAACGGTATTGTTCCCTCCATTGAAAGTTCCGTCAGGGTTTGCAAGTGGATTAATCCAGATTTCCACATTGTTCACAAGTGCCGTAATCTCCGGATCGGAGCCGTAGTTGCTCAACAGATAATCGGCCAGCCTCAGCAAAAGCACATAGCCAGCCAGTTCATCGCCGTGCATGGTTCCGGTGTAAAGAAATTGCGGCTCAGCCTCCCGAACAGAAATGTTGTCAGATATTTTAACCATCATCAGCTCACGGCCTTCTTCACTTTGCCCGATGCTGAGCGTATCGCAAAGGTCGGGATAATCGGCGGCAAACTGGGCCATCATGTCTAAGTAAGCATCGTAGGTCGGGTAGAAATCCCAGCTATCGATATTCCGGATGTTTACATTATCCAGCATCCTGGGCAGGTCACCGGATTTACCTGGTGGAGTTAATAAATTCCAATCCAAACCTAATGACAGGAAATCAGAAAACTCCTGCTGATTGGCGTATGCATAAACTGTTTTGTTATCAATTTTGTCAATCGAAACGATTTTGCCCAATTTTTCAATAATATCAGGATCATCTGTTTTTATGCTGAAATACATCTCACCCGAATCTTTGAAAAGTTCATTTGGGGAAATGGCCTGTCCACTAATGAATATCGGGAAGGCAAGCATGATAGCGATGGATAAACGTAAAAATAATTTCATGACGTTGGGTTTTGATTTTCAAATTTACGGGAAATTTTGCTGACCGGTGAATATTTCGCATTAACACCTATATTATTTTGATGTGCCGGATGCTAAATTTCTCGCAAAGTTCGGAAAGAACAAACGCAAAGATGCCGCAAAGACAGCAATAAATTATTTACAATGATGTGTATATTTCCTTTCAGAATTTTGTTGTTGAAATTTATCAATAATCCCGGTTTCAATCCTGATAAGTATAAGTAATTTCCAACTCAACTTCTGCCAAAAAATGGCAGATTCTGATTTGGAAGTTAATACGTTTTTTCGGCAAAAGACTGAATAAAGACCACTGTGTGGGAGCAATCTGTCAGGTAAAGCAAGCAACTTCATTTCCCCGCACATGCGGGATCAAAGAAAAAAGTAATCATCTAATTACGCGAATTGAACGAATTTTAATTCGATGAAAAGAATACGAATGACAAGAAATAATTGAACGTTGGAAATTTAAACATCGAGAACACGTCAACGATAGCGATTTTGTAAGCGCCTAAGATATGTTAGTGTTTGTGCAAAATGGAGAGGTGCCAATACTTTTTTGAACTTCAATTGCTGCTCCGATTATTTTATATGAAATCTCATTTTCGGTCATATCATTTTCTTTGCGTTGTTTTACGATTTGCTTATTTGGCTTTGCGTGAAAGCATGTTTGAGCAAAATCAAGAAATAATTGCCTCAGACCATCTGCATAATATTTTACCAGCATTCTCCGAAAAAAGTATGCAGGAAATTTGAAATGGGAAGTACTATTCCCACAGGAATTCATCGCAAACTGCGCATATAAAGATAAAAGCCAATAATCCCAAAAATGATATTGGGCATCCAGGCGGCCAGGGCGGGGGAGAGGTTGCCCGAAACGGCGAACACCGTGGATACCTGCATGATGAGGATGAACAGAAATGCCAGCCCGATGCCAATGCCAAGGTGCAGCCCGATGCCGCCGCGAACCTTGCGCGAGGAGAGGGCTACCCCAATGATGGTCATCACCAGCGTGGCAAAAGGAAAAGCAATGCGTTTGTGTTTTTCTACCTGGTAGTCTTTGATGCGCGGATTTCCTTTCATCTGCTGCTCGGCAATATAATCGCGAATCTGGAAATAATTCATCACCTCAAAATCCTCCTTTTTGAAAAACAGATCGGAAGGTTGCAAATTAAGCAAGGTGTCGAGCTGGGAACCTTTCCGGAGTTTTTCGCCATTTTCGGTGATATTGCGGATGTAGTAGTTGTAGATTTTCCACTTGCCGGAAACGGAATCGTAAACCATTTTATCCGAATTCAGCTTAAAAGCCAGGCTGCGGTCTTTATTAAATTTTTCCAGCGAAAACCGCTGGCCGGTATTGGTGTGCAGGTTAAACGATTCCACGTAGGCAAAGGTGCCCGGAGAAATCTGTAAATGAATATGGTGGTCCTTACTTTTGGTGAGGTTTTCGATGTACTGGTCTTTGAACTCACGTCGCGTAATGTTAGCTTTGGGGATCACAAAATTGGCGAGATAAAACGACATGATCGTTAGAATAAACGCCGACAGCATGTATGGGTACAAAAGCCTGTTAAAACTTACGCCACTGCTCAAAATGGCAATGATCTCGGTGTTCATGGCCAGCTTCGAGGTGAAAAATATCACCGCAATAAAGGTGAACAGGTAGCTGAACATATTCACGAAAAAAGGAATAAAATTCATGTAGTGCTGAAAAATAATTTTATTCAGCGGCGCATCATTTTCGATGAAGTCGTCAATTTTTTCTGAAATGTCAAAAACTATGATAATTACCGTAAGCAGGGCAATGGAATAGAAAAAGGTTCCCAGGAACTTTTTAATGATGTACCAGTCGAATTTTTTTAATATCATCCTGCGCAGTATAAATCGCTAACTATCACTTTTCGTATCGATAAATCTAACCAGGTAAAGTTTACGCTTTTCGAAATAAATGGTGTAGTCAAAAAGCTTTTCGTAATTTTCACCGTGTAAGAACTTTTCTTCGGACAAATATAGCGCATCGGGGATGTTTTTATTATCCGTTATTTTTAATATTTCCATCCTTTCGCGCGTAATGTAAAATGTGTTCGGGTTATCCCTGATGGTTCCCAGATAAAGATAAAGTGGCTTTCCTTTCGTCATCTGCGCCATTTCGATGGCGTCGTCAACATAGGGTTTCAGGTGTTTCTCGCGTGGCGGGAATACGAACCAGTCGAAACTGGTGCGCAGGATCAGCAACATAATCACAAACAGGATCATCCGTGACCTTTTTATCTTGTAAAATAAAAATGTGGTGATGGCCGCGGCTACGAAAATGATGGCCGTTTTCAGCCAGATATTGGAAATGAAATGGGTGTCAGGGTGGAACGGTGCATACCAGATACCAAGTGTAGCAATGATGCTGACAGCCAGGAAAAGGTATTCCAGTATTTTTCTCCTCACCGGGAATTCGCTGGCTTTGTAAACGCCGAAGTGGCTGAAGATCACGAAAAGCAGCGGCGCCAGCATCAGGATGAAACGGGGATAGACTTCAGGTGAACTCCAGTAAATGGGGATGTTGGCGGCAAACACCATAAAATTGAATTTCAGGAATGGGTTGGCGAAAATCTCTTTGATGGCTTTTTTTGAAAACGTGAAAATGATGAACAACGACCACGGTGCAAAATGGTAGATCTGTTCCACGGGGAAAGTAAAAAG
>JAGYLT010000117.1 GCA_018400545.1 Bacteroidales bacterium | reverse complement strand
ATTTCCACCAGGTAGTTTGCGTCCAGCCAGTTGTCGTCGTCCACAAATAAAATCAATGAATATTTACTTTCTCTCAGCCCTTTTTTTCGGGCAAACATCAGTCCCGGCTGTTGTTCATGGTGGACATGCATGGGGTAGGGGGCATCGTTTTTCTTCCATAAATCTTGCGCAGCTTTATCTGTTCCATCCGTTGAGGCATTGTCAACAATCACCAGCTCTGCCGGGTAACTGTCCGGGGGTTTGAGACGTGCGAGGTGCTTCAGGGTTTCGGGAAGCAGATGGCGGCTGTTGTATCCGCACAAAATAATGGATATGCCTTTTGAGGTGCTCATTTTACGTTGCGCAGGATAAACAGTGAAAATTTTCGGATAAACCGCCGCAGCCACCCCGGCCAGAGGTAAAAATACCAGATGGCCAGTTGTTTGGTTTTGGAAGATGTATTGTCCCCGGTTAGTTTTCGCCAGGCCTGCTTCCGGGGCGAAATGGCGTATTTTGATTTGAAGTTTTTATATGCATCAAGTTTGTTTTTTTTCAACTCCGCTGCATACGCCTCGCAGAGTATGCGTAAAGCATGATTTTCTCCCGGCATGATGCGGTTGAAATGTTTTGGATTGGAAAATAATCCGGGGTTTTCCGGGTCGAAATCCGCAAAGTGGACCAATGCCAGTTTTTCAGAATCATTCACAAACCAGGTTTTTTCCTTGAACGAAAGTTCTCGTTCGTGTACGTTCCAGTAAGCAAAGTTGTATCCCGGATGTTTGATGATTCCCACATTGTCGAAAAACAGCGTGGCCAGGCTCATCCACATTTGGTCGGCGGTAAGGCCCAGATCGTGATTTTCATAGCCAAAATTCAGGACGCGTTTTTTCCACCAGGTTAGAATTCGTTTTGCGCCTTCAGAATTTCTAAATCCGGCAAATCCCATGTTGTAAAGTCCTGTGCGCAGGATGTCGAGTTCCGTAGGAGTTTTGTCATCCTCAACCGGGTGGGTAAAATGCGGGGTCAGCACCAGGTCATGATCTACGAGCAATTTTTCAGCTTCCGCAAGCCGGTCGTAAACCCGCATGTCGCCATCAAAATAAAAAAGGTGTTCAGTTTCGGGGTATTCTTGCAGGATGTATTCCGTTAGAACCGGTTTCAGGCTAAAGCTGATTTCCGAAATGTTCAGGTTGCTCAACAAATCCGACAGGGCATCAATTTGAATACTTTCGATGCTGATGAATTCAAGGTTTTTACGTTGGAACGGATCAATGCGTTCATCCTTCGGATCGATTAAAAAAAGCAAAAACCGGTACCCCGGATGGTGGTCCAAAAATGAGTGGGCCAGGGTGCAGGCTCGCGGTAAATAGTTGATGGTTGCCGTACTGAAAGCGACTTTCATTTCGCAAAACTAATTAAAAATGCACGCTCAGCTCACCATAGGTTTCTTCGGCCTGTGCTAACAGTTTTTTAAGAAACAGGTAACTGATACCCTGCGAATCTGAAATCACTTTATTGTCGAATAATTTACCAAAAAGCCCGGCATCAAAATCAAAGTAGAGTTTTTTAGAAGCCTTTTCCAGCGTGTGTTTTGGGTTTTTGATCAATTCATCAAACCCAATTACGGCCATGTTTTTGCCCCGGTATTTTTTATGGAAAAGCAGCAATTCCCGGTTGTAAAAAATGTAGGTTTTCAGATACCTGGATTTTTCAGTCACCGACCTTTTTGTCTGGAGCAATCTGCACAGCGAGTTAACAACTGCCGTGGGTTTCCTTACCAAAAAAATATATTGTGCCTCGCGGTTTATGGCATGCCAGTGATTCAGGAAAACAGTGGTTCGTGGGTCTTTCCATCCCCAGGGCTTTCCTGCATTTTGATTGTTTTTTGTTGCGATAAGTTGTTTGCTCTGTCGCACAAAATCCAGCGAAACCGGGAAATCGTCATAGATCAGGTAATCCTCACCATGACATTGCCTGGAAAGTTCGTTGCGTTGCAGGTTTAAAAAGTCCAGATCTTCATAATGCCCAAATTTATTGGCGGTTTCATCCACATAAAAATCCGTTCCCATGTTGATGCCTGATTTGTGCATGAAACGGGCAAACATCGAGGTTCCGGAGCGGTGCATTCCTGCGAGGATGTAGATCATAAGGGGAATTTTAAGTTGAGGTCTGGTCCGGGAAAGCCGGACATCAGCATGCATGAATTATCTTGAAGTAAATGATTGGAGCAGAAGATTTTCATTGCATGTTTCTGGTTTTACAATGTTGCAAAAATAGGTTAGCTGATTCGCTTTATCTAATTGAATGTTTATTTTTGTTTTCCAAAATATCGACCGATGGCGAAAAAGAAAGGCAAAAATAAACAACCTGTCCAAAACAGGAAGCCCATAAACCTGTACATTTTTACCGGATTCATGATTGTGCTGTTGCCACTGCTGTTCAGCCATAAAGCCATCGATCCCGTGCTGAGCATCCGGCTGTTGGCCTGGACCATCTTTATGCTGATCATGGTTGTGCCGGTTTGGTTTGGTGCAATCGAAAAGAAATTAGATTTCAGGTTTTTATGGCTGGGTGTTTTTCCGGTTTTTTTGGTTTATTTTCTCATTGTTCTGATTTCCGGATTTTTTGCCCTCAATCTTACCGAATCCTATTTTGATTTCTCCAAAACTTTCCTGTCGATTGTTTTGCTGATTTTTGCGACCGCAATATTTCTAAATTGCGCTGATTTTCAGAATATAATCACACGGGGTTTCGTAATCAGCACCCTGATTGCAGGACTCAACGGCGTATTCCAGTATTTTAATATTTCGCCTGTGCAAACCGATACCGAATTGTTTTCGAGCCTTTACGAAATCGGTGGTATCATGGGGCATAAAAATCAATTCGCTATTTCACTGTTCCTGATGCTGCCATTTTGCATTTACGGTGTTTTTGCATTTAAAAGGACGTGGCTGGCCCTCAGCGTACTATCCCTCATCATCATTTTTGTGAATATCGTTTTGCTTCAGACCAGGTCGGTTTGGGTGGCTACTGTGATCTTTATTTTTGCTGTTGCAACGATTTTATATTTTATTGGTAAACCGTCAAAGGAAAAACAATTCATTCGCTGGTATAAAAATCCTGTTTTTATTGCTGCTGCATCGTTCGTTGCCATTGCCACCCTTGTTTTTTTCTTGCAAACTTCCGAGACAAAAAGCCTGATCGGCTATAAAATCAGCAGCCTGATGCAGGTAGATTCGCATGACAACGAAGGCCGTCTTGAGGTTTGGGGATCGACTTTTGATATCATAAAAAAGCAGCCTCTAACGGGCGTGGGTGCCGGCAACTGGAAGATACACATCCCGGTTTATATTGCCGATAAGCATGGCCGCGAATTTAAGAACTGGAAACAGCCACATAACGACTTCCTCTGGATTTTAAGTGAAAAAGGAATTTTTGGTTTGCTGGCTTATGTGGGGATTTTCGGATTGATTTTACGCTATGGTATAGCTTTCCTGCGCAGGCATACCGGTTATCATTCCCGGGTTTTCGCTAGCCTGATTTTGGCAGCTATTATCGGATATCTGGCCCTGGCCCTGGTCACCTTCCCATACGATCGCATCAACCACCAGGTGGTGCTGATGATCATGTTTGCAGCCATTATATCATTGTATTTCAAAACTTCAAATGATCAGAAATCCATACCGAAAAAGCTACTCCATGCCACGCTGGGCACGATACTGGTAGTTCTGATCATGACCCTGGCCTACAGCATCACACTTTGGAATGCGAGCAAAAACATCAGGTTGGTCTATGCCGCCATCGATCAAAATAATCCAGCCGCAGTGGTGAGATATGCTACAGATGCCATTAGTAAATGGGTAAGTATCGATCAGCAAACAACACCCATTTACAAGCACCGGGGGACAGCCAACTCGATGCTTGGGAGGCAGGTGCAGGCCATAAAAGATTTGGAAAAGGCCAGGGAGGCGCATCCCTATCATGTGAATACCCTTGTAAACCTGGCAACCATTTATGCACGCGAAAATCAACTGGATCAGGCCATTAAATATTTTGAAGAAGCCAGCGTGCTATTTCCTAAAAACCAGTCCACCATTAAGAGTCTGGCCAGGGCTTACTATGAAAAAGGAAGAATTGAAGATGCCTATGCTATGATCCTCAAATACAATAACAACAAGCCAGATATACAGGTTGATGCCTTCAGGGAAGAACTGGTGCAATTGCTCAACAACAAATAGAAAAACAAAAAGCCATGAAACCAAATCTGTTTCCCATGGCTAAAATGTAGTCTTCGGCGTTATTTCATTAAATTCACCTTTTTAATGGGGCTGCGGTTTTGGATTATATAACCAGGGTAATGGATTACTGCTGAAGCATTTGTGCCGTGTTTCCAGTAAAAACGATTGCGCTTTTCGAGGCTTGCCTTATCAATGCAGTTTTCCTTTCCCTATTTATTTTCAATAAAAATTAATCTTTTCGGGTTCAAAGACCCGCAGGTTTGCCCTGAATAACTATTTTTGTTTGTTCAAAATAATCAACTGGAATCGCAATACAATTCATCAAACCAAATAGTTATGGCTGACCTGAGTACCAATTACATGGGCTTTAAATTGAGAAATCCCATCATCGCCGGAAGTTCCGGGCTGAACAAAACCGTTGAAAACCTGATAAAGCTTGAAAAGAACGGAGCGGCCGCCGTTGTGCTGAAATCGCTTTTTGAAGAGCAGATCATGCACGAGGTATCCAAAGCGATGACGCACACCGAAAATGCCGAATCGTATGCCTATCCCGAAGCTCAGGATTACATTAGTCACTATACCCGTGAAAAGGATTTGGGTGAATACCTGAAGCTGATCGAGGACGGAAAAAAATCGGTTACCATTCCGGTGATCGCCAGCATCAACTGCCTCTCATCTTCGGAGTGGATCAGCTTTGCCAAAAAGATTGAAAATGCCGGTGCCGATGGCCTGGAACTCAATATTTTTATTTTGCCTTCCGATACCAAGCGCGATTCCGACCAAAACGAACAGGTTTATTTCGATATCGTGATGGAGGTGATGCGGCAGGTATCCATTCCGGTTGCGGTTAAGATCAGCTACTACTTTTCCAGCCTTGCAAAAACTGCCCTTAAACTTTCCTGGACCGGTATTGCAGGCATGGTGCTTTTCAACCGGTTTTTCTCTCCCGATATTGACATCGACAAATTTGAAGTTACCCCAACCCATGTATTCAGCACCCCTGATGAAATTGCTACTTCTTTGCGTTGGGTGGCCATGCTGTCGGATAAATTGCATTGCGACATCGCCGCATCCACCGGCGTTCATGACGGCGAGGCTGTTGTGAAGCAATTGCTTGCCGGTGCCAGGGCCGTGCAGGTTGCCTCTACCCTCTATAAAAACGGTTTTGAACAAATTGGCAAGATGACCAGATTTGTTGAAGACTGGATGGAGAAACACAACTTTGCCACCACTGAAGACTTCATCGGGAAACTGAGCCTGAAGGCGGCAGAAAATGCAGCGTCCTACGAACGTGTTCAGTTTATGAAGCATTTTTCAGGAATTGAATAGCAGGTTACTTCGTTCGGCGTCATTGGTTTCGCTGCGCTCGAACGTAATTTGCTTCCCTTCAGTCAGTGCAATTTGCACTCCTGCGTGCTTATTTATAAACTTATATGTACGATTAAATAGTTGATTTAGTGTGTGTTGGGTCACTCTCCCCTTCGAAGGGGAGTTGGAGGGGTGCGGGCCGTCATTAAGTATCCTGCGCTATGGGCTAATCGCTGTGCATCTTTTCTCAAACCAAAATCAATGGCGCTTGGGGATTTGAAGAAATCCGGAATTCAGGCTTAGGCTGGTCAGGAATTTTCCGGTGAAATCGTCAATTTCATCCAGGGTTTTTTCCGATAATAAATCCGAAACGTCATCCATCGCTCCGGCACCAATCATAAACGGCGCCATATTCGGATTGATGTAACTGCCGTTGAACTGGCCCACAATCTGATATTCTTCCAGGTCGGTAACCGGTTTTCCTGTTATAGAACAATTGGAAAGATGTTCCTGGATGTCGCGCTCGGAAGCCAGATTTACCGGAGCTTGCTGTGCCAGACTTTCCTGTACATTCTCTTTGAAATACCTTTCTAAGTTTTCTTTGGATTCTTTTGAATAGCTCTGGGTGAGTTTCATGGCGCAGTCGAAACAGATGGCATATTCGAAGTGGGCTTCAATTTTTCCGCTGGCAATATTTTTCCGGAAAACTTTCTCGATGATGTAATTCGAATCGGTATCGAGCAACTGCTTCTGGCATACCTGGCAGGTTTGAAAGGGCTTTCCGGTAATGGAATCGAAAAAGAGAGCGGGAATTTCGATGCCCCGGCTATGTTGATTTTGATTGAAACTTTCCATGGTTTATTATCTATATTTATCAAAAGTAAAAAGATTTTGTGGAACCATCGTTTGTTGTCAGGTAGAATATCAGGATGTTAATTGTTGTAAGTATTTTATGAAATCTGATTGAAGTGATTGATTTTTAGCATTGTAAAAAGTATTCATGCGTAGAAATTTGAAGTAGTTGGACAATGCTTTTGAATTTGAAAATCTATTAACATCTCAGAAATCTTCAGTTAAAAAATGCCTTATTTTGCAGAATTAATTCAATAATTAAATGCATATTTCCATCGATCAGAAAGCGGGATTTTGTACAGGCGTAAAGCGGGCTATCCAAAAAGCGGAAGAGGAACTGGCCTTATCGGGATCGTTGTATTGCCTGGGGCAAATTGTGCATAACGAGGAGGAGGAACATCGCCTTAAAGCAATGGGATTGAAAGTTATTGATCACGATCAGTTCAGGAAATTAAAAGATGTTAAAGTCCTGATTCGCGCCCATGGCGAACCTCCTGAAACTTACCGGGTTGCCCGCGAAAACAATATTGAATTGATAGATGCAACCTGTCCGGTGGTACTGAGCCTGCAGAAAAAAGTTAAAAACGCATACGAATCCGGGAAGTCTGATAAGACCCAGGTGGTGATTTATGGACGGAAAAATCATCCTGAAGTGCTTGGCCTGAATGGACAGATTGATAATGAAGCCATTGTAATTGAGCAGCCTGTAGATATTGAAAATGTGGACCTTTCAAAACCGGTTTGCCTTTTTGCCCAAACCACAAAAAATAAAT
>JAGYLT010000116.1 GCA_018400545.1 Bacteroidales bacterium | reverse complement strand
CCTGGTGTAAAGGGGTGGTGTGATCAAATTCACCCTTTTATCGGTGCACTGTGCCGAAAGGATCACGGCAACCAGCAATTCATAAGGATCAACATAAACCAGTTCGGTATCAGCATCCGGCTGATGTTTTGAAAAATAATCGATAAAATGTCTGAATCGCTCCTTTTTTGTCATCAATGATATTTTGCACAAAAATAAAAAAGCCATCCTGATCCTGGATGGCTTTGTTAATTTTTTCTTTCCGGTGCTTTCCCGGAATCAGTTTAAAAGTAAACTGAAATTACCTGCTTGTCTTGTGGTATTCACAGATAATGCTCTGGAATAGTTTAAGATGTTTTTGATTGTCGATTCGCTCGGACCGACCTTTTTACTGGCGAAGTATCGCTTTAGCCTGCATACCATTTTGTATTCTCTGGTGAGCAATTTATCCGCCCTGATCAGGTTGCGATAATTTTCGGATTCAGTATTTTCAGACTCGGTGTAAGCAAATAAAATCAGATCATTAAGCGTGTAAGAACGGTGCATAGGCTACATTGTTGGTTGATACTCAATTTACCAAATGCTAACGATGCAGCCCGCTTTTTTATTTCACCTGATTCTAAATCACAGACCTACTTTGTGAGAATTACATTCTTTTCATTAATAATCTTTCTGAGGTTGATGAGCGCATAGCGCATACGTCCCAACGCAGTATTAATACTTACATCGGTTTGTTCAGCTATGTCTTTGAAGCTCATTTCTGAGTAGTGGCGCATAAAAAGCACCTCTTTCTGTTCCGGTGGGAGATATTCGATGAGTTTCCTTACATCACTGTGAATCTGATCGGTAATCATTTGATCTTCAACCGACGGATCAGTAAAACGGATGGTATCAAATATATCGAAATCGTCTTTATCGTTCTCTATGACCGGAATACGCTTGGATTTCCTGAAATAGTCAATAATCAGGTTGTGTGCAATACGCATCACCCACTGAATAAACTTACCTTCTTCTTTGTAAGCACCAGATTTAATGGTATTAATCACCTTAATGAAGGTATCCTGGAAAATGTCGTCGGCGAGCTGTTTGTCTTTCACTACCATCAGGATGTAAGCAAACACCCTGTTTTGATGACGGCTAATCAACTTCTCGAGACTGTATTGGTTACCTTTCAGATACTGACTAATCAAATCCTTATCGCTAGGAATTTGAGTTTTCATATTAGTCTCCTTTCTATGTTTGTTTTACAAAGCGTAGAAATTTATTCGATAACCTGTCTCCTATTTTTTTTGTGAATAATATGATTATTAATAACTTAACTTGAAAATCTTGGCAAATATATACATTAAATATTTAACACCAAATTTTATTTTACATTTGTCGCCCTCAAAAAGGCATGTAATTATGGTTTGCAAAATTACAAAAAACATGCCATAACAGGTAAAAATTTGTAAGATGTCGGCTGGTGAAATAGATTCCTTAGACCCAAAAAAAAACATTCTCATCAAAGGCGCTCGTGTTCACAATCTTAAAAACATTGACGTCGCTATTCTCCGAAACAATCTTGTTGTCATTACCGGCCTTTCTGGTTCAGGAAAGTCATCGCTGGCATTCGATACCCTTTATGCGGATGGCCAGCGGCGCTACGTTGAGAGCCTGAGTTCGTATGCGAGGCAATTCCTTGGCAGGATGCAAAAACCGGAAGTGGATTATATTAAAGGGATTTCTCCGGCCATCGCTATCGAGCAAAAAGTGAATTCCAAAAATCCAAGATCTACGGTTGGGACAACCACGGAAATTTATGAATATCTCAAACTATTGTTTGCCCGAATCGGGAAAACCATTTCTCCGGTTTCAGGAAAAGAGGTGAAACGCCACAGCGTGACTGATGTGGTAAATTTCATCGAAAGCCTGCCTGAAAAAACACGTTTGCTCATCACCAGCAACATGAATATCAGGGATAAGCGAAAAATAAAAGATCAGCTATCTGTGCTCATGCAACAGGGCTTCACCCGGATTTACCTTGACGATAATATGATCAAGATTGAAAAGGCCATGGATCAGTTGGAATCTTTTAAAAAAATAAAGACTTTGGAATTGATCATCGACCGGTTGGCCGTTTCGGATTCGGATGAGCTGCGATCGAGACTGGCCGACTCTGTGCAAACGGCATTTTATGAAGGCAATGGTAAATGCAATTTAATTGTTCCTGGAAAAAATAAAACAGACCGGCAGGTTTTTTCAAACCGTTTTGAACTGGATGGAATTGAATTTGAAGAGCCCACCGAAAACCTTTTCAGCTTCAACAATCCCTACGGTGCGTGCAAACGGTGTGAAGGATTCGGAAGCATAATCGGCATTGATGAAGATTTAGTCATTCCCGATAAAAGCCTTTCGGTTTACCAGGGAGCGGTTGCCCCGTGGAAGGGTGAGAAAATGGGACAGTGGAAGGATTGGTTTATCATGAATGCACCCAAATCAGACTTCCCCAATCACAAACCATACAGTGAGTTAACCCAGGAACAGCAGGACCTTCTGTGGAGTGGAGATGAGCATCTGGAAGGAATCAACGAGTTTTTCAGACAGGTTGAAGAACAGACTTACAAAATTCAGTACAGGGTGATGCTTTCGCGATACCGCGGAAAAACAGTGTGCCCTGAATGCCGTGGAACACGCCTGCGAAAAGATGCCACCTTTGTGAAAATCGCAGGAAAATCCATCAGCGACCTTGTGTTGATGCCGTTAGATAAACTGGTAACTTTTTTTACACAACTCGATTTGTCGGAGTATGACGAACAGGTTTCCAAACGCTTGTTGCTCGAAATCAACAACAGGCTAAATTTTCTTTGTGATGTCGGGTTGGGATACCTCACGCTCAACAGGCTTTCATCCACCCTTTCCGGCGGAGAATCTCAGCGTATAAACCTGGCCACATCGCTGGGAAGTAGTCTGGTGGGATCGATGTACATCCTGGATGAGCCTAGCATCGGACTCCATCCGCGGGATACACACCGGCTGATCCATGTGCTGCAACGATTGAAAAAGTTGGGTAATACGGTGATTGTGGTTGAACATGATGAGGAAATCATTCGCAGTGCAGATCAGATCATTGATATTGGCCCCAAAGCCGGAAATTACGGAGGCGAACTTGTTTTTTCGGGTTCGCTGGATGAGCTGAAAGCAAACCATGAAAGTTTTACGGCAAAATACATCAATGGGGATTTGGAAATTCCCGTTCCCAGGCTGCGCAGAAAGTGGACGGACTACATCGAAATAAAAGGCTGCAGGGAAAACAACCTAAAAAATATCAATGCAAAAATCCCACTGAACATCCAGACGGTAATCACCGGAGTTAGCGGTTCCGGAAAATCTTCACTGATCAAGGCGGTAGTTTATCCAGCACTTAAAAGGCATTTGGGAGGCTACACCGACAAGGCCGGCCGGTTTGATAAGCTGGAAGGTGATATCAGGAGGGTTGAAGCGGTTGAGTTTGTCGATCAAAACCCAATCGGGCGTTCATCACGCTCAAATCCGGCAACTTATGTAAAAGCCTATGATGAAATCCGTACACTTTACGCAGACCAAAAACTGGCCAAAGTGCGCGGATACAAGCCTGGTTTTTTCTCATTTAATGTGGAAGGCGGAAGATGTGAAGAATGTGAAGGCGAAGGTGTGGTGAAAATCGAGATGCAGTTCATGGCCGATATTTTCCTAACCTGTGAAGCCTGTGGCGGAAAACGATTCAAAAATGAAGTGCTTGACATCACTTACAAAGGAAAAAATATCAGCGACATCCTGGACATGACCATCAATGAGGCCATCAGCTTTTTTGAATCCGGAGATAAGAAACAGGCGACCATTGAAAAGCGCATCATCGCAAAGCTGAAGCCTTTGCAGGAAGTGGGGCTTGGCTACCTGAAACTTGGACAATCGTCCAGCACTTTGTCAGGTGGTGAAGCGCAAAGGGTAAAGCTTGCTTCGTTCCTGACCAAAGGCGCATCCGAACAACGCACCATCTTCTTTTTCGACGAACCCACAACGGGTTTGCATTTTCATGATATCAGCCAATTGCTGGATGCTTTCAATGCTTTGATTGAGAATGGTCATACCATCGTGGTGATCGAACATAACCCCGAAATTATCAAATCAGCCGACTGGATTATCGACCTTGGCCCCGAGGGAGGTGAAGAAGGCGGCAGGATTGTTTTTGAAGGAACCCCGGAAAATCTGGTGAGAAATAACGAATCCTATACCGGAAAATTCCTTTCAGTAAAATTGTAATATGCAAAAAGTTATTGAAATATCAACCAACCAACACAATGCACTTTACGACATTACCCGCCCGGTGGAAAGCATTGTTCAGAAAAGCGGCATAAAAACCGGCACCGTGAATGTTTATGCCCAGGGCGCCACGGCGGCCATCATGATACAGGAAAACTGGGATGATTCTGTACAATCCGATGTGGTTAACCTTTTGGGGAAACTTATCCCAAATGGTGTGTGGTTGCACGATGCACAGGATGGCAATGGCGATTCACATCTTAAAGCCGGTATTGTTGGCCCCAGCGAAACCATCCCGATTATAGGGGGAAAAATGGGGCTTTCTACCTGGCAAAACATTTTCTTTTGCGAATTCGACGGTCCAAGGCAACGAAGACCCATCGCAGTAACCATAACAAGCTGTTGATCAGCTTATTTGATTTCCTTTTCCCGGTGCGCATTCACAAAAAGTATATTTCCAATCTCATCGTAGCCGAGGAATAGCTCCATGCCATCATGTTTCAGCTGTTCGGCACGAAAACCAACCAACGTAAGCCCGGCATCACCTGATCTTGCATTGATCAGCGATTTCGAGCTGACATTTTCATCCCGGCGGATGATTTCAATATTTCGTGGTGAAATGGGTAACCGACCACTGTCGATAAGCTGGGTAAGTTTTCCCCTCACCTTTTCAACCTCAAACTCACGGCAGACATCAAAAATCTTGATGTGGCTCTTTTGCCAATCGGGATGGGCCAGCATAATATAACTAAGCAGGATCATCATATTGGCATTTTCGGCATCCGTACTTTGTATCCATACATGTATCCCGCCTGCAAAATTAAACCTGCGCCTGGAACTGCCCAGAATGCAAACATCGTAATTGCCTGCCCTTACAAGGTTGAAGTTTTCACTGATCTGCCCAAGGTTTTCTGGATTTTCCTTGTCGAATTCAAATATCACCATGTTGTTTTCCATCCCCGAAATACCAGGAACCTGAATAATCTGGGCAATTGCCGAAGTGTAGCTTGGCGAGATGATCGTATCCAGATACACATTGCTTTTCAGCTTTCCTGATTTCTGTATCAGTTCATCAAGCATTCGCACCGAATCCTGGTGCATCGAGCGGGAATAGTATCCATGAATGAGGTGTATGTAGGTACCGAATCCGTAATCGTGGGCAATCCATGAAAGCAACCGGAATGCCTCCTCACGCTTGAAAGTTCCATCAGAAACGCATATCGCCGAGGGCCTCCAGGAACTGGTTGAGAAGCTTTTTTTGGACTTTTGCAGATACACCTGCAGTTTTCGGTTCAGCTGGAAAAGTGCCCCTTTGAAAAGCGCCTCCATACCCTGACGATCTTTATGATAATAATTAATATACAGATAGAGCAGCACCATGATCACCACCGACAACAACGCATATGCCGTATCCATTTTAAACATCAGCCACAAACTCATCACAAAACCGAGAAGTGATAAATACCACCTGGATTTGAATGTAGGGCGGTAAGAGGGGTCAGCTCCAAAATGATTGAGAAATGATATCAGGTTCAGCGAGCCATACGTCACCATGAAAAACATAGAGATGATCTGTGCTACCACGTTCACATTACCCAAAGCCACAAAAACGAATGCAATAAGGATTACGATGACGGACGCATTCCGGGGTTCGTTGGTATTTTTTACACCCTGCGACAGAAAACGGTTGATTCTCCTGGCTGGAAAAGATTTGTCGGCGGCAAGCGCCTGGAGAGTGCGTGGCGCAACCATGATAGACCCGATTGCTGATGAGATTGTGGATGCCGCAAGGCCGAGTGGGATAACCCATACACCCTGATATGCAATATCACCCATAACCAGTTGGTTTCCGATCAGATCGCCGGGTGATGCAGAAATGGCCAGTTTTAAAATTATGAAAATATAAACAACCAATCCCAGAAAGGTGGCTAGCGTTGTACCTAAAGGGATTGCCCTGCCGGGATTCCTGAGATCGCCCGAAAGACCAACTCCGGCTGTCATACCGGTAAAGGCAGGAAAAATGATGGCAAACACAAGATAAAACTTATCTCCATTCCTGAAATCGTTCAGGACACTGGCAAAATCAATGCTTGTGGAATATTCGGTTTTCCCGATAAAGAAAAAAGCAATGGCAACAAAAAGGATGGCCACCACGGCATAAAGTGCTTTCAAACCTATGTTGGCACCGCGTGTAAGCATAATCACAGCAAGAATACCCATAGCCGGCAAACTCACCGCCTGCCGCGGCAGGTCGAATCCATACCTGTCTGAAACCCAGTCGAGCACAGGCCCAAAGGCTTCTGCGAAAGCAATTACATAAAACGCCACACTAATGGCCTGCGAAAGAAAAAGTGCAATACCAATTGTAGCGCCGATATTGAGGCCGAATGACCGGGAAATGATAAAATACTCACCGCCACCCTCTACTTTTTGGTTCGTGGCAATTTCGGAAATCGACAAGGCGGTAGGAATTGTTACCAGATGCCCCAGCACAATCAAAAGTAACACACCGAGAAAACCCAGCGTGCCCACGGCAAAGCCAAACCTTAAAAACAGAATGGCACCGAGAATGGTGGATATGGCTGTAAAAAATACAGCTGGTATTCCGAAGCCACCGCCGGACTTACCAACTGATGGGTCTGAAATGTTTTTCATGGGTCATCGATAATTGCCAAAACTACCAAAAAAAAACCTGATACAAAAAACCACAAATACGTTGCTGGCTAACAAATAAAACAAATCCTTTGTTTTCGGATTCAAAGAAAGTATTTTCTTTCTAAGAAGCGATGTTTTGATGCCTTAAATGGTGAACGATTTTCCAAAAATAAAAACCTTTTGCCTTCATGGGATTATTAAATATTTCAGCAGGGGCTTTCACATTTCTTAACACCGCAAAACCCTCTATTCTTGCTACTTTTGCGCCTTCTAATCAAA
>JAGYLT010000115.1 GCA_018400545.1 Bacteroidales bacterium | reverse complement strand
ACTCCCTCGAGTGAAAGCACCCCAAGTTAGTCACTGAAATTAATGCCCTCAGGAATTTCCCGAATAACCATTAACTTCCTAACTTTTTCAATCTCCAGCAACTATCATTAAAATTAAACCCATCAGGCTCAATTGAGAAATGATCTCCATAAAATGTTACCCACGTATCAGGTTCATAACTGAGTTGATCCAGGCCTTTCTTAAAAGTTGTTTGTCCTTCCCGTTTTATTAAAACAAACAGGCCGGGTTTTGCATGATTCAGCAATGCCCCCGATTCGCAAATCACAGGTTGATCTTTTGGGATTAATCGTATAAGCTGCTCAAAAGGTGCTTTGATATTCCGATCACGGGTTTGCAGGTAAAATACTTTTTCAGCCCCGGCTTTCAGCATTCTTGAACTATCAGTATCTTCAGTTGATTTGGTTTCTTCGATGATCTGAAAACCAGCTTCCGAAGCAACAATTTTTTGGCCTTCGGCCTGGTGGTGCAAATGCGGTGAAATTTTTATTGCCGTCACCGGATGGGGTTTGGCAAAATGGCGGATCAACTTGCAGGCAAACGTGGTTTTACCGACGTTTCGTCCGGTTCCCGCAATCATCATTAAGTTCGGGATTGCATTAATTTCGGGTGGATTTACCGGGTTGTATTTTTCAGTTTCTGAAAGCTTTTCCAGATCTTTCAAGGAATTCACATTAAAAAAGATGCCCTCGTCGAGGCTGCTTTCTGCACCGGTTTTTATTTTGTTGGTGTTTACAGTATTGATCAAATCCGGAATCCTGAAATTCCCCATCCGGACAAATTTTTCAAATTCGGGGATCAAAGCCTTTTTGTAAACTGCACAAAGCGGTTCAAAGTGGTTGCCGCCATGCCAGGGCATTGCCGCCTCATATCCATTACTCTCGCGTATGATTTCCGCAATCGTAATATCCGAAACCATCGGCATATCGCAGGAAAGCACAAAATTATCCTGACTGTTTGATTTTTTAAGACAGGATAAAATACCACCCATCGGGCCACAGCCGGGGACTTCGTCCGGGATTACCTGAAACCCAAGGTGAACATATGCGTCTGAATTGGCGCTGATCAGTATCTCATCACAGATTGGCCTCAGGGCTTCAATGGCATATTTAATCATTTCCTTCCCGCGGAACTTTATCAGCCCTTTTTCTGCTCCCATTCTTTTTCCGGCGCCGCCGGCAAGTATTATTCCTGTGATTTGTTGTTTTATCATTACATTTTAAATAAAAAACGCGGGCAAAATTAGGGCAAAAAAAGCCGCTTCGAAATTCTTCGAGCGGCTTTTGTAAAAGCAACAAACTTCAACTATTTCGCCAGCGGGTTCGAAGGATCAGCAATCCATTCGTTATATGCGCCGTCGTAAACTTTTACGTTATCGTAACCAACTCCTGTGAGTGCCACATAAATCGGGCATGCACGGTTGCTGGTTATGCAGTAGGTGATGATTTCTTTATCGGGGCTGAGGCCGTGTTTTTCAGCCACAGCTTTGATTTCATCAGCTGATTTGTAGCTGCCGTTTTCTTCGAGGAATTCTTCATAGTTGATGTTGATGGCTCCCTTGATGTGGCCTTTGCTTTCGCGCTTTGTGGAGGTTCCGTTAAATTCTTCCGGAGTCCTGGCGTCAACTACGATTGCATTGTCACTGGCGAGTGCAGTTTTAACCTGGTCAATGTTGGCAATAATAGCATCGTTTACATTGGGTGTAAAAGTTGTGGGCTTAACCTTTGAAACATCTCCGATGAGTGGCAGTCTTTCCTTTCGCCATTCTTTCTCCATGTCTTTGTGCAGCAGGCGTACATTTTCAGCACCGATGTATTTTAATATCCAGTAAACACGGCTGTTGTATTTGCTCGATCCGTCATCGTAAAGGATCACTTCGGTGTCGTTGCTGATGCCATTTTCGCCAAAAATTTCAGCCAGTTCTTCGGGGGATTTGAGCAGTCCTTCGATATCGCCTTCTTTATAGAGCGACTTATGCGGAATCAGTACGGCATTCGGAATGTGTTTCTCATAATTATCTTCCGTGCTGCATTCAACCACTACAATGCTTTTGTCTTTTTTGAATTCGGACATAAATTCCTTTGCGGTAATCACGTCCTGTGCCTTAACACCTATGGCACTAATCAGTATAATTAAGCTTACCAGAAATGTTGGAACCCTCATTTTTTCAATTTTTTAGTTGAGTTATTAATTATATTCTCTTATTTTTAAAACACTACCTGAAGTTGAACCATTAACATATTATTATCAATTTCATTGTATAAACTCGGACCAGTATCTGAGCTTTCTTCAACGATATAAAGGTAATTGATCTGTAAACGTGTCCATTCATTAAATTCATCCACACTGCGAATGTCAAATACATAATAATCAGGAATCGTGTAATCATCAACTAAAATACCACCATCGGCCTGCATTTTTGGGGGAACTATCCAACCATCAAGTAAATCAGGAAGATCAAGGTCTTTTTCAACCATGTAACTTTTTAAGACCTCAATTTTAGCTCAATCTACTTTTACGTCCGGTTCATTATCCTTACAACCCAAAGTAAAAATTAATGAAACCAATGAAAAGATTGCCGAAATTTTAATAAACTTATTATAATAGGTTCTACTACCATTTTTGTGGGTAAAATTCTCATTGCTGGTTACTATATGTTTTTAAATAGTTGGCAGTCTGCAGTATCCAGCAGGCAGTAATTGTGGCAAATAGATAGCAAAAGAAATTTATTAAGTTTTTATTAAAGATTTCTTCTAAAAGCCTCAGCGACTGTGGACTGCCGACTTTTTGTGTGTTTTTCTGTATGACCTTCCACAAAAATTGCAGTAGATCCCAACTTGGACAAGCCAAAACCAAAAAAGGATTTACATTTAAAGCTTGTAGCATGTTTTGGCTTACCCAAGTTGTCAGGCAAAATTTATAAATTTTTCATCAAATACAAGTCACTACAATTTTTAATTTTTCTCATTGATTTAAAATAATTTAGAAATTTTGCAGAAGTATCTTTCAACTCATTTTTCTGCCATTTTTGGCAGAAAATGAGGATGAAGATACTAATACCTCACCACCTTCAGGTTGGAAATGGCGGCATCAACCCTAATGTGGATGGTGTTTTCTGCGCTATTGAAATTTTCGGATTGGTACAGACCTCTTTCGATTTTATCAAACCCGTCCAGTGTTTTTCCGCTAAGAATGGTATTTGTGATAACCTCGCAGCCTGATGTTTGCGGAACTTCGATGATGACATCGGCAGCACCTGAGTTGATGAATAAATCTGTTTCATTGTTTTTATCTCCCAGTACAAACCTCACCGATGAAGCCCCGCTGTTTACATCAATGCGATCGATCCGGAAAGGGCTCAGATCAAAATCGAGTTTTGCAGCACCTGCATCAATCTTCATATCCCAAAGCGGATCGGGATGCAGCGAAATAGCGGCACTGTTTTTCAGCTTCGGGCCCGACTCGACATACGTATCCATATCGATTTTTAATACCACAACACTGCCTTCATTATCGGCGTGCAGGTAATAGTTGCCAAAGTTTCCTTCGCGCTTAAACTCCAGCAGGTAGTCGGTGCTTTCTTCAATATAAAATTCACCTGCAATGGCATCGAGTTCCAGAACGGCATTTTCCATTTCATCATCGTAGTTTTCAAACAGGAACTGATCGCGCCATTCGTAATTTTCATCATCGTAGTCATAGCTGTAACTATCTCCATTATCCCACCAAAACCATTCGTGCGGCTCCCAATGATTGTAACGGAAATAAGAGGTGTTGGAGATAAAAATCAGCGAAAGCACGATGACCAGAAATGCAAGGAAAATCCGAACCAATCCCTTAATCGGTAACAGCGAAATGCCCAGCACGATAAGGAATACAGGCCACAAGTTCAGGATGGACCACCAGTTAAAGAAAATCACACCCATGTTTCGCAGAATAAACAATACGCCGATTGTAACCAGGATTACGCCCCAAAAAACATTTTTTGATCTCATTTTATTCAGTTTTTATGGTCAGTAAAATATATTTAAAATGGCAGGAAAATCGCTAAGAGCGGCTTTTGGGTTTCACCTGTGAAACGATGATGATAACGCCCACCACAATGAGCATTACCGGCCAGAGGTCGCCAAAATTAATGCGGGGCACCAGCCGGTCGATGAGGAATAAACCGCCGAGGGCGATCAGGATAATACCTACCACCAGGCCGCCATCGTTTTTGGGCTTGTTGTAGTAGGGCCGGTTTCTGTAATCTGTGTTTTCGTTTTCCATACTATTTGAGTCGTTGATGTTTGTGTCTTTCTGAAAATGTGTATATGGTTCTTCGGGCATCACAATCCAGAGGATGATGTAGGCAATCAATCCTCCGGCCGCTAAAAAGGTGAGTACTACAAAAAGGATTCTGAAAATAACAGGGTCGATGTCAAAGTATTTACCCAAACCTCCGGACACGCCGGAGATAACCGAATCAGTCCGGCTTCTGAAAAGTGTTCTTCTTTGTTCCATGGTTAATAGATTTAATTTTTCAAAATTAGCTAATATTTTCAGCACTTGCTTCTGAAACAGACGAAATTGTTTGCCCTGGATTACAAAATCACCCCATTGGTTGGTTTACGATTTATTACATCATTGATATTTTCAGTAACTTCCGACTCAGAATCCGTTATTATTTTGACAGAAGTTGAGTCGGAAGCTGCTTAGAAAATGATCATCATCTGGCAAAATGCGTTTGTCAGGTTTATTGAATGATGCACACAATCGTTTATCGCTTTTAATTGTTACTTTTGTCAGGCTTACAGTTACATGCATTTTAGCTCAATCGATATATGTTATTCAAAACCATAAAATTTCTACTAAAAACCATTGGCTGGATTTTGTTGATCCTGCTGATTGTTTTTTTCGTGGTGTATGCCATTGCCCCGATTTATAAATTTCCAAAGAGTGAGCCCTTTAGTGGTGAAAACATCTACAATCCCTATCAGGATATGGATAGCACGGCATGGCAAAAAGGAAATTTCCAGGTTCAATCGCGGGTTTGGATGGGCATTACGGACGGGCGTCAAAACACCAATGCAGCCATACAAACCATTTACGGGCTGCTGGATTACGATATCATCGTGACTTCCGATTACATGAAAATTAACCGTTTCGGAGAAGACAGCGAAAATTATATTCCGACCTATGAACATGGATATGGCATTAAGAAAACCCACCAGGTTTGCATTGGTGCCGAAAAAGTAAACTGGATTGACTATCCCATTTTTGCAAACAAGCATCATAAACAGCATATCCTGAATATTCTGGCCCGTAACAACCGGATCGTGGCCATTGCTCACCCAAGCCTGCGCAACGGCCACACTTTTGAGGACATGAAAATCCTAACAAACTACGACCTGATTGAAGTGCTCAACGAGCTTAAATCATCCATCGAACACTGGGATGTGGCATTGTCGAGCGGGCACAGGGCTTACATCCTTTCCAATGATGATGCCCACGATATTTACGATCCCACCGAGGTCGGGCGCAAATGTACGTTCATAAATTCGCCGTCACTCCGGGCTTCTGATGTGCTCAGTGCTTTGAAAAGCGGAAAGGCTTATGGTGCAGATATAGGCATGGAAAAAGGCGCTGATTTTGTACAGCGTGCCGAAGATCATAAACATATTCCGCAACTGGACCGTGCTCAGGTGATTAACGATACCCTTTTTGTGAAAGTGAGTAAAAGGGCCAAGCTGTTTTCCTTTATCGGACAAAACGGAATCATCAAATCCACGATGGCTGATACAAACCGGGCAATCTACCCGATTGCAGCTTCGGATACCTATATCCGTACAGAAATTTCATTTTACGATGGCACCATTTTGTACCTCAATCCGGTATTCCGGTATAGCGGCAACACATTGGCCGAGCCTGAACTGCCCACCATCGACCACGTAAAATCCTGGGTTCAGCGGGGTGTAGCGCTCATCATTGCCATCATTATTATGCTTGTTGTGTCGCGCATCGCCCGGAGGAAACCCAAAAAGGGCAGGATCAACCGGCGCACCAGTTATTATTACAACCGATGATCTATGCCGTCAAGTTCTCAATTCGATCAGATTAAACTCCCGGACAAAAGGATTCTTAACGGGCTGCTCTTTGCAATCATTGCAACTTCCGTGCTGATCAGGGGCTTTGTTGCATGGTATCTCGAACTGGGGAATGATGAAGTTTATTACTGGACCTATGCCCGGTATCCCGATCTCAGCCATTTCGACCATCCGCCTATGGTGGGTCTGATCATTCAACTTTTTTCGCTGAATCTAACCTTTGACAATGAATTGTTTATCCGCCTCAGCTCTGTTGTGCTGGGTGGCATAAACACCTATGTTATTTATCGGATTGCTAAACTTGTGCGGGGTGTTTTGGCAGGTTTTTTTGCTGCTATGCTTTACAATGCTTCCGTTTATTGCTTTGTGATTGCCGGCATTTTTATCCTGCCCGATACCCCCCAGCTCTTTTTCTGGCTCATCAGTTTGTATATGCTGATGCAGGCTTTACCCGGAAAACCGATATCCAGGCAGCGCGCCATGGTGTTGTTTTTTGCCTCCGTTCCTTTGGGTCTGGCCATGCTTTCAAAATATACATCGGTATTTTTGTGGCTGGGAGTCGGGTTATATGTCGTTTTATACAATCGTGAATGGCTGCGAAGAAGTGAGTTGTACCTTGGCTTGCTTATAAGTGCGTTGATTTTTAGCCCGGTTATTTTCTGGAATATCGAAAACCAGTGGATCAGCTTTGCCTTTCAGGGTGAGCGTGTGAGCTTTTTCGGGTCGGGTCTGCGGTTCGATTATTTCTTCCAGGAGTTGTTCGGGCAGGTGCTTTACAACAACCCTGTAAATTTCGTGGTTATCATCATTGCACTGATCGCTTTGTTCAGAGGCAGGTTTCCGATAGATAATGAGCATAAACGAATCCTGCTGCTGACGAGCCTGCCCCTGATTTTGCTTTTCCTGTTTTTTGCCCTCTTTCGCCGGACCCTGCCCCACTGGACGGCTCCCGGATACATCAGCCTGATCGTGATTGCTTCGGCCTGGCTTGCAGATAAGATGCCGGAAAAAGGAAAAGTAAAACTGTTCCCGCGCGAGGTTGTGATTTCATTTTCCGTGCTGCTGGTTGTGCTTGCTCTGGGCATTGTCCAGATTAAAACCGGATTTA
>JAGYLT010000114.1 GCA_018400545.1 Bacteroidales bacterium | reverse complement strand
AAGGTAATCATCCAAATTGTACTTTCCTGTACTTCACGTGTTACTTCTTTATCCAGGATGTATCTCCACCATCCACCATCTATTTCAATATCAACAGTAATTCTGTTACCTTCATTAGAAAACTCGACCATATAGGTGATTGATTCAGGAGCATTGGCAGGATCTTCAAGTTCACCACCATTGAATGCTTTTGCAATACCGAGGAAAGCGCCAACACCATTAAGTGTAACTGTGCTTGCACCCTCATCCCATGTGTAAGTTGCTGCGTTGCTGCCATCGTGAGGAGCAACAGGTGCTGCACAGGTATCGGCTCCACCCTGCCATCCTTCAACCCAAGTTTCTCCATCCATAACATTCATGAACGATCCATCTGCACCAAAAATATATTTGTCATCCATGTAACAAGCTCTGTCTACTAAAGCGGCACTATCTAAAGACCACCATTGAATATCTCCCTGAGTAGGGCCAACTCCAACTGCACCTAGTTCGTTTGCAATATGCCATGTTCCTTCGAGAGAGTAAGATACGCCGCCACCTCCTAATGGAAGCATAAAGTCAGCACAGTTACCTTCTTCATCAAAGGCTTTACCTTCAGCATCCCAGGTTCCGTTATTAAAAACGCAATTAATAGCTGTTACATTAGCCCCCATATCCAGTCCATAAAACTCAGCTGGAATGAAGGTCATGCTCCATGTTCCGTCTCCATTGCTAGCTAGCTTTGGAGCCATTCCATTTGCCCCCATCTGGTTGTATTCAACAGTATTTTGCCACACAGCACTATCAATGGTGACACCAGAATGCATCATTACCGAGTCGGCTTCGAGAAGAGCGCCTTCCGGACAAGAATAATTTGCATCGAGAGTAATAGTTACTTCATCCCAGGCAGTTGCATCAGCAGGAGTCATGGTTAGTGCATAAGGCATTTCACCAACCTTAGTTAAGTATGGCATTTGATCGTTAGCACCCATTCCGTCAAAAGGAATAGTGTTGCTCCATGGAGTACCATCAATAGTTACACCTGAGTGCATTGCAATGGTATCAGCTTCCAATAGTGCTGAATCAGGACAAGTCTTGGAAACGTCAAGATAAAGTGTGATCTCATCCCATGCAGAAGCGACTTCGGGTTCGATTGTTACTGCATTTTGCGCCATCATACTTCCGGAAAGAAAAATTGCGATTGCAAATAGTAATAGTTTTCTCATAATAATTTAATTTTTAGTAAAACAATTTTTTAATTTGACTTAAATTTTGATTTGTTCAAATGCAAAAATAAAACAATTTTTAATTCCCAAAACTATTGATTTTGTTTAATTCCTGCATTTGGCAAATTCATTACAAATATCCTGCCGGCATTTTTATATCAAAGATCACACAATTAAATGTTAATCAATTGTTAATTAATTGTTTACTTAATTTTAAGTTATACAAATTTTATATAATCTGATGTTGTAATAATGTGAACAAGTTTTTATTAATTTTGCACTTAAATAAGGGATTTGCGAAAATTTTCACGTTAATTATTTAATAAAAATGAGAACTAATTAAACATTGTGTTATGGTAAAACGTCTATCAGCAAAAATGATTTTGCTCCTGTCGTTCCTGGCTTTTGGCCTGACAGGTTTTGCACAAAGCGGCCCGGTTACCGGTGTGGTAACTGACGCCCTGGATGGTTCTACACTTCCCGGAGCTACAGTTGTGGTTAAGGGAACAGTGCAGGGTACAGTTACCGATATCGACGGTAATTACAGCATTGAGGTAGGGCCCAATACCACGCTGGTTTTTTCCTTCGTGGGGTATGAAACACAGGAAATTCTGGTTCAACCCGGAACAACTGTTAACGTTGCACTTATGATGAGTTCCACTGCACTCGAAGAGTTTGTGGTGATTGGTTATGGTGTACAAAAGAAGGAAGATGCTACCGGTTCGGTTACTGCTATCGATGCCAAGGAGTTTAACCAGGGATCGATTACTTCACCCACTGAACTGGTATCAGGGAAAATTGCCGGTGTTCAGATCACTTCAGGCGGTGGGGCTCCCGGTGAAGGCGCAACCATCCGTATCCGTGGTGGTTCATCACTTTCGGCCAGCAACGACCCGTTGGTTGTAATTGATGGTGTACCGGTTGATAACGATGGAATTAGCGGTATGCGTAATCCGTTGAATACCATCAACCCCAACGATATTGAGACCTTCACCGTACTTAAAGATGCTTCAGCAACTGCGATCTATGGTTCACGCGCCTCTAACGGTGTACTCCTTATCACAACTAAAAAAGGTAAAGAAGGTGTTCCTGTGCAGTTTGAATACGCAGGAAAAATTTCATTGTACACCGTGCCCAAAACGATCGATGTTTTGGATACCACACAGTTCATGAGTTCAATCAGGGAAAGATATCCCGATCAGATTGGTCTGGCTGGCTATACCGTTAACGGTGAGCAGCGTTATGCAAGCACCGACTGGCAGGATGAGATTTATGAAAACGCTTTTGGTATGGATCACTATTTCAGTGCTTCCGGTGCCGTAAATGGCTCAGGCATCCTGAACTCCATGCCTTACCGAGCTTCTGTTGGTTTTTCTGACCAGGATGGTATTCTGAAAACGGATAACCTCAAGAGAACTACTGTTGCAGCAAACATCAATCCAAGCATGTTTGACGATCATTTGAAAGTGAACCTGAACGCGAAATACATGCTGGTTGAAAACACATTTGCAAACCGCGGTGCCATTGGTGCTGCACTCCAGTACGATCCTACCAAACCCGTTTATGGTGAAGACCCCGTTTTCCAGCAAAGATACGGCGGATACTATGCATGGCTGCAGCCCAACGGCGATCCTGTAGAGCAGGGTTCGGCCAACCCGGTTGCTTTGATCGAGCAGCGTGAAGATGTTTCCGATGTTAACCGTTTCATCGGTAATGCGCAGTTTGACTACAAATTCCACTTCCTGCCCGACCTGAGGGCAAACCTTAACCTGGGTTACGATTATTCAAAATCCGAAGGCACCGTATTTGAAGATACTATTGCAGCTTTTGCATACGATCCCACACACGGCGGCGGAACCAACAACGAATACGAACAGGAAAAGAAAAACGAATTGTTGGATTTCTACCTGAACTACACCAAATATCTTGAAGGTGCAGAAAGCCGTTTCGATGTGATGGCCGGTTATTCATGGCAGCATTTTTACTATAAAGATTATTCGATTAACTCGAATGTTAGAATGACTGCTCCACAAACCGATACGGTTGATGACCCCACCGAATATTATCTCCTTTCTTATTTCGGACGTTTCAACTACACCTTTAAAGACAGGTATCTGGTAACATTTACGGTAAGGAACGACAATACTTCAAGATTTTCTGAGGACAACCGTTCAGGTTGGTTCCCCTCAGTTGCGCTGGGTTGGAAAATTGTGGACGAACCCTGGATGGCCGGTGCCAATGCATTATCGCAATTGAAACTGCGTTTGGGTTGGGGTGTTACCGGTCAGCAAAATATCGGACAGGGTAACTATCCTTATTTGCCGAGATACACGCTGAGTAACCAGTTTGCCCAATATCAATTTGGAAATCAATGGTATTATACCTACCGTCCTGAAGGATACAATCCCAACATAAAGTGGGAGGAAACAACAACGTACAACATTGGTCTGGATTATGGTTTTGCCGACGACCGGATTTACGGTTCTGTTGAACTTTATTACCGTGAGACTACCGACCTGTTGAACTTCATTCCGGTTCCGGCACTTACCAACCTCACCAACTTCCTGTTGATGAACGTAGGTGATCTGGAAAACCGCGGTGTTGAATTCAACATTACAGGTCGTCCGGTATCAACCGACAACACTTTCTGGGAAGTTAGTTTTAACGCTACCTACAACAAAAACGAAATCACCAAGCTGACCACCGTTGATGATCCTGATTACCTCGGTGTTGAAACCGGTGGTATTTCCGGTGGTGTTGGTAACAATATCCAGATGCACACGGTAGGGCAACCTGCAAACTCATTCTTTGTTTACGAGCAGGTTTACGATACCGATGGTATGCCCATTCAGGGCATGTATGTTGACCGCAATGGCGATGGCGAGATCACAAATGCCGACCGCTATCATTACAAAGATCCGGCTGCTGATTTCTATTTTGGTATTTCATCACGCCTCAACTGGAAAGACTGGGATTTCTCTTTCGCCGGCCGTGCCAATTTCGGAAACTACGTTTACAACAACGTAGAGTCAGAAAATGCAGTTTACGAAAGGTTGTATCGCCCGGAAGGACCCTACCTTGGCAATATTACATCTTCAGTAACCAATACCAATTTTGTGAATCCACAGTATCTGTCAGATTACTACATCCAGGACGGTTCATTCTTCAGGATGGATAATATTTCGGTGGGTTATACTTTTACTGATTTATGGAATGACAGGTCAAGCCTGCGTTTGTCTGCAACAATCAACAACGCATTTATCATTACGCAGTACGACGGGATCGATCCTGAGATCAACCTTGGAATTGACAACAGGATTTACCCGCGTCCGACAGCATATGTATTTGGTGTAAACCTCCAGTTTTAACCATAAAAATTAGATTTAATCATGAAAAAGTTTTTAAGCATAATAACCATTCTGGCAGGATTAACCATCGTGTTTTCGTCCTGCGAAAAAGATTTGGATACCATTCCTTTGGATGAGGATGTGGTAACCTCAGAAACACTCTACGAAGATCCTGCTGCTTACAAGCAGGTACTTGCAAAATTGTATGCAGGCCTGGCAGTTTCAGGTCAGCAGGGACCAGCCGGTAATGGCGACATCAGCGGCATTGATGAGGGCTTCGGCCAGTATTTACGGGGTTTGTGGTACATGCAGGAACTCCCCACCGACGAAGCGCTCATTGCATGGAACGACCAGACTATTAAGGATATCCACTGGCACACCTGGGGAACAACCGACGTTTTTATCCAGGCATTCTATTACAGGGTATATTATCAGATTTCACTCTGCAATGAATACCTCCGCGAAACCACCGATGCCAAATTGAGTGAACGCGGCGTAAGCGGCCAACTGCTTGAAGAAGTTAAGCAGTATCGCGCTGAGGCTCGTTTCCTCCGTGCATTAAGCTACTGGCATGCCCTTGATCATTTCGGACACTATGTGCCATTTGGCACTGAAGAAGATCCGCTGGGCGATCCCGATTTCTTCCCCGCACCACATCCGGGTGGAGCAGCAGGCCTGTTTGGTTTTATCGAATCGGAACTGAAAGCAGTTGAATCCGAAATGGCTGAGCCAGGCACTAACGAATATGGTCGCGCAGATAAGGCAGCAGCATGGATGTTGCTTGCAAAAATTTATCTGAATGCACAGGTTTATGTTCCGGATGGTGGCACAAAATATGCCGAGTGTGTTGAGTATTGCAACAATATTATCAACTCAGGCGCTTTCAGTTTGTCAGACGATTACAGCCATCTATTCCTTGCTGACAATCATACTCAGGATGAAATCATTTTTGCAATTAATTTTGACGGCGACCGCACCCAAACTTTCGGTGGAACCAACTTTATAATTCATGCTGCCGTTGGTGGTGAAATGCCAAATGTATTCGACCTTGTAGCTGATTTTGGAATCGCCGGCGGATGGGGTGGTTTACGTACAACTCCGCAATTTGTGGATAAATTCCCGGATGAAACAGGTGACGCCGACGGGCGTGCCATGTTTTTCACCCAGGATCAAACCAAGGAAATTGCAAATGTTGGTGACTTCACAAATGGTTATGCAATTACCAAGTGGAGAAATGTTACTTCTACCGGCGTTCCTGGCGTAAGTTCCGACTATCCGGATACTGATTTCCCTATGTTCCGTCTCGCTGATGTTTACCTCATGTATGCTGAAGCTTCACTCAATGGCGCAGGAAATGCAGGTACAGGTCTGGATTATGTGAACATGGTTCGCGAAAGGGCTGGTGCTGCACCACTTTCCAGTTTAGATATGGATGAAATCCTTGATGAGAGAGGACGTGAATTATACTGGGAATGCCACAGAAGAACTGACCTGAGGCGTCATGGTAAATATACAGGAGGTGATTACATCTGGTCGTGGAAAGGCAATACCCAGACCGGCAGAAGCACAGATGCAAAATTTGAGCTTTTCCCGATTCCGGATGCCGATGTAAACTCCAATCCAAATCTTGATCAGAATCCAAATTATTAATCTTAAAACCAGGATTTAAAATGAAAAAGATAACATATATTTTATTAACAGTTTTTGCACTAGGCGTGCTGATCTCCTGCGAAGAAAAACTGGCAGAGCCTGTTTTAGACATTTCGGGGGCAGTAGCTCCATCGATGAGTGCACCTGCAGCAGGAAGTGAGTTTGTAATGCTGGAAGAAAATGCAGATACAACATTAACTACCTTTAGCTGGTCGTCTGCTGAATATAACGGCCCTGCACTGGAAATGACCAAATATTCGCTTGAAATGGATACTGTCGGTGGCGACTTTTCCGGAGCTACTGAACTGGTGAATACTACCGAGACTTCCTTTGCCATTACAGTTGGTGACATGAATTCAGCCGTTCTGGGAATGGGATATTCTGCCGGTGATACCGCTGAGATTCAATTCAGATTATTGTGTTATGTGAATACTGATACTGATTATACAAATCTGATGTCGGGTACGACTACCTATAGTTTCGTGCCGTATTCCGGCGAGGTTGTGGTTGCCTCATTGTACGTTCCTGGTAATCATCAGGGATGGGCTCCGGCTGAAGCACCACAAATTTGGGATGCTGACGGAGATAATATCTTCGAAGGTTTTGTTTATTTCCCGGAGGACGGTTTTGATGGGGAGTTTAAATTTACAGGTGAACCGGATTGGGTAGATGGACAAAACTATGGCGCAGGTGCAGAGCCGGGATCACTCGATACTGATTCCGAGGCGGGTAACCTGCTTGTTCCCGATTTTGGTGGATATTATTTTACTGTTGACCTGAATACCCTTACCTGGACGTATGAAGCACAGAGTTGGGGTGTAATTGGTTCTGGCATCCTCGATGGAACCTGGACCGAAGATGTGGATATGTTTCCTGCCGCAGGTGGTCCGCTTAATATTCTCGAAACTACCATTGATGTAATTGCTCCTCCTGATGGAAGCGATCTCCGTTTTAAGTTCCGTGCCAATAATGATTGGGATTTAAACTATGGTGCTGACGAAGGAAGTAATGTTTT
>JAGYLT010000113.1 GCA_018400545.1 Bacteroidales bacterium | reverse complement strand
AAAGGATTTCTTCGAAAGGAAAAGCCTCGTCGGTTTTATTATTCACCAGGTCGCCGGTAAAAAATATCAAATCCGGTTTCAAATCATTAATCCGGTTCACCACCTCAACGAGCGCCGATTTTGAAGTCCATCCACCGAGGTGCATATCCGAAATTTGCACAATTCTCAGGTTATTGAAAGCCAGCGGCAGATTTTTAATTTTTACCAGGTGTTTGTGAATTTTGAAATCGAAAGCCCACTTGAGCATTCCCAACAACAAGCCGCTGAATAAAACCCCACCTGTAATCAATCCCATTTGCTGAAGGAACTTCGAACGGCTGATTTTACTATTTTCAGATGGCTCAATTTCCTGAACATTTTTTGAAACTTTTAAAACTTTGGCGTGAAACAATCTAAAAAGCCTGAAAACATCGGCCAAAAGCAGGAAAATGATGGGGAAAAGTTTCGAAGCATAAGCAGCGAAGATGAAACCGAAAATGTAGATGCGCACATTTTCATTCCACACCCTGTCGGAAAACCGAAATAATATCAGAGATGATATAACCAATAACGCAAAAGGAAGCCAGTAAAGGACTGTGTAAATTATGGAAGGAATTCTTTTGCGGCTCTTGATCCAGGTTTTTACAGAAGACCACAAATAATAATCGCCGGCCAGAAGAATGACAAAAAATGGATACCGGCCGGCATTTTTGGGAAATAATTGAAGTACAAGAAAATATCCGGCAACAACCGCCAGTAGTACAAAGAGGGCTTTGAGGTATTTATTCATGTTGGAAAATCAGTCAGTTTAATGAGTTTTTTCAAACGCATTAACCTGTTTTTAAGTACTTTGTTTATGGATGGGATTTTTTGAGAAGATTTTATTCCCGAAATACTTCCTGCAAATCAATTTCTAATTCACCATTTAAAATGTTTACCGGAACTATTTCCTCGTTTGAATAGACGTCTTTTATCCGATAACTCCATAGTTCATCGGGCACAAATACCGGCATATTTTCATCATTGGAGTTTACAATCCAGCATTCCTGCACGCCGTGTTGGGCATAAAGCTCAAATTTGTCTTTTACATCTTGTCTGGAGATTTTGGCACGGTGATTGGTATCTATAATTTCCACATTTTGGAATATATTAGTAATACTTTGATTTACAATATTTTTACATTATTTAATCAACCATAAATATACATGTATTCCTGATTCAGGATACTAAGATTACTAATAAGCCGCAAAAAGATTCCCTCTCTAATTTCCCTGTTTTTTATTTGCACAATCAACGCTTATCCCTCTCTCCAATTCATTGATTTATTAACGTTTAGCATCTTTTGACAACTGAAGTATAAATTCAGTTTTATTCAACCGTTCATCGTTTTTGACCGTCCTGTTTTTGGAAACGAATTTAATCCTTGACATTGACTTTCACCCCCCTCTACTTTTGCTTCATCAGTTCAGACATTCCAGCAAATTCTGAACACAACAGCAAAAAGATAAAGCAAAAAAGATAAAATTATGGAAGCAAAAATCTACAAAGCAGCAGCAGCATTTTTTCTCACAGCAATATTTTCAATCAGCTCGGTTATTGCCGGTAACAGTATCAAAAATTATTTCGGCAATAACAATTTTCAGTTTGAAGAAATCGCAGGCCAAATCCATGTTGAAATGAATAAAAATCCCTGGGAGTCATTCACATTGGCCATAGATAATGTAGAAGTAATGAACAATCCGGTTGTGAAATTTCAGATTTCATCCGACGAAAACGTTACGCTTCGCGTTGACTTAACTGATGGAACTTTTATGAGCAGCGAAATGTCTGTATTAGAAACTCAGATTCAGGAATTGAACGGCTATCAAAATATTTCTTTCGATTTCTCGGAAATGATCAATGATATCAATCTTAACGAGAATGTTTTTCTGGTTGTTTATGTCAATCCCGGTAAAAAATTCGATGGTGAAATCTGCATAAAAAACTTCGAACTTGCAGCCTCCGCTCAAACCGATGAAAACAGCAACGGCAACGACGGTTTCAAGATGTATCCCTCACCCGCTACCTCCTTCACTAATATTGAAATACCTGCAACAGGATATAATACACTGAAGATTTACGACCTGAACGGAAAAGAAGTTTTCGTTGCTGACGTTTCATTTTACACAGGAACCATCTATTATGTTGAACTTGGCAATATGCCTGCCGGATACTACACAGTACAACTTTGCGGATCGGAAAAAATATTGGCCGAAAAATTGATTGTACGTTAATTAACTGATTGGAAACAGCAATTAAAACAACAGCAAAATGAAAAAAAAACTACACTTCGACAATCCTCCTTTTAACATATTATTTACCGTGATATTTCTCCTTTCGCTATCTACTCTTCACGGGCAGATAGCGAAAGTTGATTTATTTCCCCACATGATTGTCAATGAATCGGGTGATGGAGATGCAACGTTAATGGTGGATGAGCAAGTCCTGGCAGGCGATCCGCTGGGCGGAGATGAGAATATCCCGGAAACAAAATGGTCAACAAGTTACAGCGGTGAATATCCAATGGGTGCTTACATCGATTTTGGCAACGAACTGGATTTGCGCCATGTTTTCATTTTCGATTATAACGCCGTTGGGGATTTAATTGTAGAATATGGTACTCCCGGAAACTGGCAATATCTTTTCACCGAACCACTCGACAAATACAAGCGGTGGAAACATCATGAAGTAAACATTACAACAAGATATCTGCGTTTGGTAAAAACCCATGCCAGTCCTAAGTTCAGCGAAGTTGTTGTATATGCTGACAATCCGGTGGCAGCTGCCCCTGCCATCACGAACCTCGAAATAGCCAACCCCACACCGGTTTCTGTTGAACTTACGTGGAACGATGTTCTCCCCAATGATGCAACAGGCCTATTTACAGGTTATGAGTTGAGGTATGATACTCAACCGGTAACCGAACAAAATTTCGATAGCTGCCAGCTTTATCAGCTGCAAATAATTCCCGATGGGATAAACCAAAGGAATGTTTCAGTGACCGGCCTGGAGGCCAATACCGAATATTATTTTGCCATAAAGGCAGTGGGAGAAAACGGCACCACAGTTATGTCGAATGTAGTATCGGCCCGAACCACCATCTACTTTAACGAAATCATCGAAAAAACGCAGCTTGACCCGGCGATGATCGTTAATGAATCAGGGCTTGATGATGCTACTCTGATAGTTGACGAGCAGGAGTTAGCCGGCGATCCGCTGAATAATGCAGGAAACAAAGTAACCAACAAATGGAGCCCGGGCAGCAGCTCATCCTATTATCCGGCTTCAGCATACATCGATTTGGGCTATGCACATTACATCGATCATATCTTCATTTACGACGTCAATTCAGTAGGCGATTTAATTGTAGAATATGGAGAGCCGGGAAACTGGACATATCTTTTTACCGAGCCCTGTAATACTTATATGAAATGGAAACGGCATGATGTAAGCATACACGCAAGATACGTGCGGTTTACAATGACTACCTCAGAAGCTAAATTCTCAGAAGTTGTGCTCTACAGCAAAGCACCCTTGCTGGTTGAAGAAAAATTGCAGATCAACCCAACCATGATAACTAACCTTTCAGGCTATGGCGACGCAGGTGCATTGGCGGATGAGCAGCAAATTGCCGGCGACCCGGCCAACAGCCCCGGCGGAAATCCTCTTACTTACTGGCAAACCGGATTCCAATCTTCCATCCCCTACCCTCTTCACGCTGTACTTGACCTTGGCAAACCTTATGAAGTAACAAAATTGTTTCTGCGCGACACCTACGATAAAGACACTTTCAATATTTATTTTGGAAATGATAATAGCTGGGAGCTGATTGCTTCTGACAATCTGGGTGGTTTTCTCAACTGGAATCAGCATGATGCAAATGAATTCACACGTTTTATAAAGTTCGAGAAAACATCCCCGCGTGCCAATGTGGCTGAGGTAGTAATTTACGGCAAAGACCATACTGCCGGCTTCATCGATACGATACCTCCTGCAACTATCAATGATCTGGTTTCGGTTTATGATGAAAACCAGCCATTTGAGGTAAGGTTGCAGTTTACGGCACCTGGTAGCGATTTTTTGCATGGAACCGCCGACAGGTATGATTTACGCATCAGCACAATGGAAATCACTCCTGAAAATTTCCACCAGGCGCAGCAATGGCATGACGTACCTATGCCTTCTCCGGCCGGCACTCAGGAAGAAATCATCATAACCGGCCTGAACCCGGGTTCAGACTATTATTTTTCCATCATTGCCATCGATGAAAATTTCAACACTTCCCGGCTATCCAACCCGGCAATGGTAACAACAACCTTTGAGATTGGCGGTGCGCCTTTCCGCATTTCACTAACCCCTGATATGGTGATCAATGAGTACGTACAGGGCAATGCCACACTTTTGGTGGATGAACAAGCTGCTGCCGGAGACCCGCTTGCAGGCAATGGCGGCCAAACAAGCACCTGGTGGGATGCAGGTACTACAACATGGAAATATCCCGTTTTTGCCACCATCGACCTGAAAGGGCTTTGCAATATTACCGAGGTGTTTGTATATGACATGGAGGATGCCGACACCCTGACAGTTTTCACAGGCAAGCCTTTCGAGTGGCAGGAAGCCTTTGTGGATTCTTTGACAAACACCAATCAATGGAACCGGCATACCCTGAACACCGAAAGCAGATACCTGAGATTGCAACTCAACTCGCGGAATTCAAAAATCGGCGAAATAGTAGTATATGCTTCAAGACTTGAACCCATAGAACAAGACCCCGAACCCGTGCAACAGGAATTTGCGTTGATGGATGAACTCATCGGGATCAACGCTTTTGTAAATGACCCTCCGGGAAGAATGGCCGTCGCAGGCTTTGTTCGCGAATACCATAACTGGATGTGGTGCGAAGGCAACACCAACCAGTCCTATCCGGGCTACCCCAACAACCAGAATGAATTCAACACACTGGGCTGGAATTTCGACTATTTATACAAAAACCTTTCTGAAAGCGGAAGAATAACAGTTCCGTGTATTCAGGACAATGTATTGTGGCTCACTGATTTCAACTTTGGGCTTAAAAGCAATAAACCCGTATCTCCGGGCGAAAATCCTGAAGATCCGTTTTCATATCGCGAACACGCAGATCATTTATTCCAATATGCTGCAAGATACGGCAACGTATCCATTGATCAGTCACTTTTGAAACTTGCTCCCAACCAGGATGTCATTTCAGGCACCAACCGCCTTCAATATTATGAAAGCTGGAACGAACAGGATAAATGGTGGAAGGGCAGGGATGCTTTCTTTACACCTTACGAGTACGCAGCAATGGCCAGTGCCGATTACGATGGACACAAAGGTGCCCTTGGAACTACTTATGGTGTTAAAAATGCCGATCCGGATGCAAAACTTGTTATGGGTGGGCTGGCAAAACCCGATTTGAATTATGTAAAAGCTATGCAACTTTGGGCTGACTATCACCGTGAAGGAGAAGTACCATTTGATGTTATTAATGTGCATCACTACTGTAATGATGGCGACGATCAAAGCTCAGGTACGATTGGCATCAGCCCTGAAGAAGACGATCTCAAAGGCCTGATGAAAGGATTTGTGGAGTACCGCAACAAGTACATGCCGGGGAAAGAGGTCTGGATCACTGAATTTGGTTATGATACGCACCCGAAATCTGTTCAACGGGCTCCGGCTATTGGAAGTTTTTCGCAGGAAGAGGTACAGGCACAATGGCTCGTACGTTCATTCCTCGAACTCGCTGCTGCCGGCGTGGATAAAGCAGCCATGTATATGCTGCGCGATGTTGACCCCAACAGTTCTACAAAATTTGACAACTCCGGATTAACATCCAGCAAAGCCACAGGCTGGGTACCCAAAGCTTCCTGGTATTACATTTACACCATGCGCAATATGCTGACAGGAATGCGTTTTTCGCAGGAAATCGAATCAGGTAATCCGAATGTAAATATTTACAGATTCCGGACAGATGACGGCAGTCTGGCTGCTTATGCCGTATGGTGCCCAACAAGCAGTCAAACAACAGTTGAAAACTACCAGTTGCAATTAATGCCGGACGAGGGCAATGTAATGTTGGTGGAATTGGAAAAGGGAAGAATTGCCGGCATGCAACAATCCTTGAATATTGCGGGCCAAAAGGTTACAATCAATGTAAGTGAAAAACCTGTTTTCGTAATGGCAAATTCTGGAGAAACTTTCCCTGAATATAATCAAGCCGTTAAACTTACGCTGACGCCCTCGATGGTTGTTAACGAATCAGGCGATGGCGATCC
Source organism: Bacteroidales bacterium (assembly GCA_018400545.1). The sequence continues at coordinate 948 of JAGYLT010000113.1, read as the reverse complement.
TACCACAATGGTTGATGAACAGGAACTTTCGGGCGACCCGCACTATGGAAATTATGGAGAGCCTGTTACAAAATGGGCAACAACTTCAGGTGCAGATTATCCGGTACATGCCTATATCGATCTGGGAAAAGAGTATGACGTTGAAATGCTTTACTTAAGGGATATGAACGCTACGGGCCTGCTTGCGATTTCGGTGGGTGAACCCGGCAACTGGACTGAAGTGGCTCAGGATAATTGTGGCAGATATAAAACATGGAGCAACCATTTTATCGGCCAGAAAACAAGATATGTAAGGATTTCCAAATATGAGCGGTATGCTGAATTTTCGGAAATTGTAATTTACGTTAACGAATAATGCTTTCCTTTCCTTTCCATTCTTAAGGAAATCTTTTTTGCTGGAACCCTCCGTCGCGCCCGCGACGGGGGTTTTTTTTCGCCAATCAATCATCTATTTCTTCAATTAAAGCTATTGCAGTTTTTATAAAAGCCGGGCAGGAATTTTCAAAAACCAGCAGATTGTGAGCTTTTTGATAATCATCTTCTTCACGAAGATCCAAATTCAGTAGCTGTTTACATGTCAGTGTTCCGTGTATTGATTCAAACCTTCGCTTGAATTTTTCAAAAACCTCCTTCATTTTTTCTTTTTCGGAGGGCGAAATATCTGACTTCCCATACTTCAAACCCAAAACCATCAAAGCTCCGGAAACAGCTCCACAGATTGTGCCTTCGCCCATGCCGGCGCCAAAAGCACTGCCCATTTTTTCGGCTGTTTCAGGAGGAATTCCTAATTCCTCGCAATAAGCAGATAAAACAGACTGAGCACAGTTGAGATTACCTGCAAAATTTTCGGTCGCGTAATGCTGTTTTTCTTTCACTGTCATAGCTGAAATTTTATTAAAAAAAAACTCCGGCAAAGATAACCTTCACCGGAGTAATGTGCGGATGAAG
>JAGYLT010000112.1 GCA_018400545.1 Bacteroidales bacterium | reverse complement strand
GCATGAAAATCCGGAGAAGTTATCAAAACAGTTCTCCAATAAAGACATAACAATTCCCTGCCTTTTATTAATTTCGCTAAAATTTTAGAACTATGGATTACAAAACCTATTACACCGCCCTCGGGCAGCTCGTTTATGCCATTGCTAAAGCCGATGGCAGCATCCAGACGGAAGAAGTTGGAAAGATTTTCAATTTCGTGATTTCCCAACTGGTAGAACTTGAGCAAAAAACCGGCAGGGGAAAGGATGCGCTGCTTGCTTTCAATACCGAAAAGGAGTTTCACAGGTTACGTGATAACAATGTTTCAGTTAAGGAAGCTTACCGGTATTTTTCTGATTTCCTCGATGAAAATAAAAATGAATTTGATGAGAAAATGAAAAATACCTGCATCAATCTGATGGAAAATGTTGCGCTGGCTTACAACGGTATCGAACCTCCTGAAAAAGCACTCCTGGACAAAGCAAAAGAAAAAATACAAAATTTGTAGCTCAATTAATTCATCATGATGATCATCGACCTGACACACACACTCCAAAACGGAATGCCGGTTTTCCCGGGAGATTCTGCACCGGTTTTCCAAAAATCCTTAACCCACGACAAAGATGGCGCCCAGGTAATCAGGATGAACATGGCCACACATCATGGCACACATCTGGATTGCCCGCTGCATTTTATCAAAGACGGAAAATCTACCGATACCTCAGATATCCACAACTTTTTTGGCAGGGCTTTTCTCGCAGACTGCACCATGTTTGGCAAAGGTGAGTTTATTCCGGCATTACATTTTGAAAACATGGATGTTGATTGGGAATGTATTTCATGGATCATTATATATACAGGATGGTATAAACATTGGGGAACCCAAAAATATTTCGATCATTTTCCTGTGCTGTCAGAAAATGCTGCTGATTTTCTTGTTGAAAAACAGATAATTGGAATTGGCCTGGATGTGATTTCTATTGATGCGATCGATTCAGAAGATTATCCAATACACAATATCATTTTAGGGAATGGCTTGTATATCATCGAAAACCTGACAAATCTGCAGAACATAAATTCAACTTATTTTAAGCTGGCAACTTTACCACTGAAGATAAAAGATGGAGATGGCTCACCGGTTCGTGCCGCTGCTATTTTAGATTAAAAAAGCTTAAAAGTGTAACAGGTAAACATCATCCAATCATAAATCCCTAATTTTGTGATGTTTTGCACAGTAACCAAAATTAAAATATATGATATACAAATTACATTACTCCAACGTATTACCGTTACTTGCTTTGCTATTGATTGCTGCTGTGGTGAGTTGCGGAAAAAAAGAAGAGAAACAACAAGCGGCCCCTTCTCAAATTCCGGTTGTGAAAATCGAAAGGCAGGATGTTCCGGTGCATCAGGAATTTGTAGGCCAGATTTATGGATTTCAGGACATCTCCATCAGGGCAAGGGTAGAAGGTTTTCTGGAGGGTATTCATTTCAATGAAGGAAGGCGTGTTACAAAAGGACAGCTATTATACACCATCGACCCGCTGCCTTTTCAGGCTAAAGCAGCTTCCCAAATGAGTGGGGTTGCCGAAGCCAAAACCATGCTGGCAAAGGCCGAAAGCGATTTGAACCGGATAAGGCCACTTGCTGAAAATAATGCCGTTTCACAATCGGACCTGGATGCCGCCTTAGCGGAGTTTGAAGCTGCGCAGGCCGGTGTGGATGCCGCCGAAGCGAACCTGGAATCAGCTCAGATTGAGTTGGGTTACACAAAAATAAAATCTCCGATTGATGGTATTATCGGGAAAACCCAGGCCAAGGTAGGCGATTTTGTGGGCCGCAGCCCCAACCCGGTGGTTCTGAATGCGGTTTCCAATATCGATAAGGTTTTGGTCGAATTCTTTTTAAGTGAAGCAGAATACCTTACCCTGGCCCGTGAAAAGCTGGAAGAAACAGGAACTTTAAGGAATAAAAATCAGCAACAGGAGCAGAATCTCAGGATGAAACTTGCTGATGGATCAATTTACGAAAATAAGGGATCCATTACATTTCTCGATCGTGAGGTGAACCCGTCCACAGGTTCCATTCTGCTGCAGGCTGAATTTCCCAATCCCGATCGCATGCTGCGTCCGGGACAATTTGCAAGGGTGATCGTGGAAATGACCACGGTTAATGACGCCATGCTGGTTCCCCAAAGTGCTGTAAATGAGATTCAGGGAGAGTTTAGTGTATTTGTAGTTGATGACGAATCCAAAGTGAATCTTATTCCCATCAAAATTCTTGACGACTACAAAGATTATTATATTGTTAAGGAAGGCCTGAGCGGCGATGAAAAAATCGTGATTGAAGGCTTGCAAAAAGTAAGAAGCGGTATGGCCGTAAAGCCTGAATTAACCACCTATTCTTCAAAACAAAACACCGACTAATTATGGCTGCTGAAAAAGGAAACTTCTTTGTAAGGCGGCCTGTGGTCGCCATTGTGATTGCCATCGTCATTGTGATTGTCGGGGTGGTTTCGATGATCGGACTGCCCATCGAACAATATCCCAATCTTACACCACCCATTGTTCAGGTGAGGGCCAACTATACCGGCGCCAACGCTATTACGGTGGAAGAATCGGTTGCAACACCACTTGAACAGCAGATAAATGGCGTGGACAACATGATCTATATGAAGTCCACAAACGCCAACGACGGTTCCATGGCCATCAGTGTGTCCTTTGAGGTGGGCACCGATCCGGATATGAATACTGTGCTAACACAGAACAGGGTTTCTGCCGCAACAGCCAAGCTCCCCGAGCCCGTTAAAAAATTAGGCGTGACCACCGCAAAATCGCTGCCGAATATCCTGATGCTTATTACCCTTACCTCCGACGGTAGGTACGACCAGGAATTCCTGGGTAATTATGCTCTGATCAACATTAAGGACCAGCTTGCAAGAATCAGGGGAATTGGCCGGGTGGATGTGCTTGGTGCTTCCGATTATTCCATGCGTATCTGGGTGAAGCCCGACCGTCTGGCCCAGCTTGGTATAACAGTGCCGGAAATGCTTAAAGCCATCAACGAGCAAAACGTAGTCGTCCCGGGAGGGAAATTCGGGGCAGAGCCTGCGCCACCCGGAACAGAATTTACTTATACCGTAAGACTTCCGGAGCGCTTCAACTCTCCCGAAGCTTTTGGCGATATTGTGGTGCGAACCCATGAAAACGGTTCACAGGTAAAACTAAAAGATATTGCCACCATAAACCTGGGTGTTGAAACTTATAATGCGTTTACACGCGTGAATGGCGAAACAGCGGCCGTTGTAGCCCTTTACCAGGCTCCGGGCTCCAATGCCGTGGAACTGGCCCAGAATGTAATCGCCGAAATGGAGGTACTCAAAGAGAGCTTTCCCGAAAGTATTCAATATGAAGTTTCTCTGGATTCCACAGCCCCAATTACGGCCGGTATTGAGGAAATAGTAATCACGCTTATCATCGCCCTTGCGCTGGTAATCCTGGTAGTTTTTATCTTTATTCAGGACTGGCGGGCCACACTGATCCCCACACTCGCCATCCCGGTTTCGCTTATCGGAGCATTTATGTTTTTCCCGTTGCTTGGCTTTACCATTAATGTATTGTCGTTGCTCGGACTGGTGCTGGCCATCGGTATTGTGGTGGACGATGCCATTGTGGTGGTGGAAGCCGTGCAGGTGAATATTGCCAGAGGGATGAACAGCAGGCAGGCCACACTGGAAGCCATGCGCAAAGTTACGGCACCGGTGGTGGCCACTACCATTGTTCTGGTGGCTGTGTTCCTTCCGGTTGCAGGAATGGAAGGCATCACAGGCCGTTTGTATCAGCAGTTTGCAATTACTATTGTGGTTTCGGTGATCGTTTCTTCGGTGAATGCGCTTACCCTGAGCCCGGCGCTCTGTTCGCTGCTCCTCAAAGAGCCTAAACCTTACAAGGGACCGCTGGGCTGGTTTTTCGGGAAGTTTAACAAAGGCATGGATAAGACCACCGATGGATACATGAGCTATACCAGCATCATTTCAAGAAAGATCAGGCGCGGGGTGGTTTTTATCATTATTGTTACCATTGCAGCAGGCATTTTCGGCAGGCTGGTTCCGGGAGGATTTATTCCCGAAGAGGATATGGGCTATTTCTTTGTGAATGTCCAGTTACCCAATGCCGCTTCGCTCCAGCGGAGCGATGTTGTTACCCGGCAGATTGAAGATATCCTGGAAACCTACCCGGAAGTGGATTATGTAACCACAGCTACGGGCTTCAGCCTGCTTACAGGGGCCATGTCATCCAACAACGCCTTTATGTTTGTTACACTCAAAAACTGGGCGGAACGGGACGCCACTGCGGAAGAGATATTTCAAAGGATCAATATAGAGCTTACCCGAAAAATTAAAAGCGGGCAGGCCTTTGCGTTCGGCCCGCCGGCCATACCCGGGCTCGGTAATGGCTCCGGATTCAGCATCATGATCCAGGACAGGGGTGGCAATTCACCGGAATACCTGGCGCAAAATACCATGAAATTTATTCGTGCCGCCAACAGTCAGCCTGAGATCGGAAGCGCGTTCACTACATTCCAGGCAAATGTTCCGCAGCGCTTTATGGATATCGACCGGGAAAAAGCACTCAAGCTGGGCGTATCGCTGAATGATTTATACACCACCATCGGTGCTTTTATGGGCGGATCATATGTAAATGACTTTACGCGATTTGGACGCCTGTACAAAACGTATATCCAGGCTGAGCCCGAATACCGGGTAAATGAAGATCAGATCAACAATTTCTTTATCAAAAACAAAGACGGTGATATGGTACCACTTTCAACGCTGGTAACCGTAAGGCCTGTTTCGGGTCCGGATTACACCAACCGGTTCAACCTGTACCGGTCTGTTGAAGTGACCGGATCGCCTGCAAAAGGATATACCTCTGCGCAGGCCATGGCGGCACTGGAAAGGGTTGCCGGCGAAGAGTTGCCTGCGGATATGAATTTTGCTTGGAATGCCATGTCGTACCAGGAAAACAAAGCCTCCGGTTCACTGGGCATGATCCTGACCTTCTCGCTGATATTCGTATTCCTGATCCTTGCAGCCCAGTACGAAAGCTGGTCACTGCCTCTCAGCATTTTGCTGGGAACGCCATTCGCTATTTTCGGGGCCTTGTTCTTTCTGTGGGCTGCGCGGCTGTTCAGCCCCTCGTTCGAAAACAACATTTTTGCGCAGGTATCTTTCGTGATGCTCATCGGGATGGCGGCCAAGAACGCGATTCTCATCGTGGAGTTTGCCAACGAGGAGTTTAAACGGGGACTGAGTTTGTTCAACGCTGCCATCAATGCGGCAAAGTCCAGGTTCAGGCCCATCCTTATGACGGCATTCTCGTTTATCCTCGGCGTATTTCCGTTGGTGGTAGCTTCCGGTTCGGGTGCCGAAGCCCGTAAGGTGATGGGTATGGCGCTTCTGGGTGGTATGACCCTTGCCACATTCCTGGGTGTATTCATGTATCCTTTGCTGTTTATTCTCATCGGAAAAATTGCAGGATACGAAAAGAAACGAAAGCTTGAAACCGAAGCAGTAATTACCGATAACGATGAAGGGAGGGAGATATGAAAGCGTCAAGATATATCGTAGCTTTCACACTAATTCTGATTTTCTTCAGTGGATGCATGCTTGGCCCGGGATATCAAAAACCTGTGGTTGAGACTCCTGAAGCTTATATGATGGGTGATGAAAACCCTGATTCAACTTTTAACCTGCGCTGGTGGGAACTATTTGATGATGATGTTTTGGACACCCTGATCGTGACCGCCCTTGAAGAGAACAAGGACGTCCGCATTGCCGCCAGCAGGATAGAACAGGCCAGGGCAGCGCTTGGCTTTACAAAAGCCGATCAGTTTCCTTCTATCGGATATAACGGAGGGGCAAGTCGTGGCAATACTGCCGGAACATCAAAGCTGGCCTCCGAAGCCAATAATTTTTACGGTTTTGGAAATGTGCAATGGGAAATCGATTTTTGGGGCAAATATCACAGAGCTACTCAGTCAGCAAAGGCAGATTTGCTGGCCACTGAATATGCCCATCGTGCCGTGCAGGTGGCCATCATCTCCGAAGTTTCCAATGCGTATTTTCAGTTGCTGGATTATCAGCAGCGGCTCGAAATTGCAAAACGCACACTCGATACCCGCGAGGGATTTCTCGATATTATCCAGCAGCGTTTTGATAAAGGGATTGTTGCCGAGATCGACCTGAACAATGCCCAGATGCAGCGTGCTGTTGCAGCAGGAGCAGTTCCACAATGGGAGCGCGCCGTGGCACAAACCAAAAATGCCATCCAGATCTTATTGGGTAGAAACCCTGCACCATTGGAAGTGGATAAACTGATCGGGGATCAAAATAACCCACCTGAAATTCCTTCAGGAATTCCGGGTTATTTGCTGGAACGCCGGCCCGACATCAATCTGGCCGAGCAGCAACTCATTGCCCAAAACGCCCGGATCGGGATAGCACAGGCCATGCGGTTTCCATCCATAAGTCTCACAGGACTTCTGGGTGTGGCCAGCGATGACCTCAGCAGCCTGACTTCCGGCGGACTGGCATGGAATGCAGCCGGATCACTTCTCGGGCCAATTTTTAATTTCGGAAAAAACAAACGCCGCGTGGAGATTGAAAGGGCACGAACCGAGGAAGTATTGTTAAGCTATGAGGCCACGGTAATCCAGGCTTTTCGCGAGGTGGAAGATGCGCTGATTGAAATTGACACCTACCGGCGCCAGCTTGAAATAAAACAGGAAGAGCTGGATGCTGCACGCAATGCCGCAGAACTTTCGCGCGACCGATACAACGGCGGAGTAAGTTCATACCTCGAAGTGCTGGACAGCGAACGTACGTTGTTCACAGTAGAGTTGGAGCTTTCTCAATTACGGCAGCTTTGGATATCCTCTTACATAAATCTTTACAATGCTCTTGGTGGTGGTTGGATTACTCCGGAGGAGGAGGAGGCTGCACAGGCTGAGCAGGAAAAAGAATAATGAAGGAATGAGCAAATCCAATCTGAAAAAGTGATCAAAAACAGGTTTTGTTTAAGGACTGAAATTGAGGTTTTTCCCATTACCGCTTAGCCTTTCGCTCTACTCTACTGGTTTATGTTTTTACACAGTTACATCCTTTACAATCTTTCCATCTTCCAGGGTAATGAGGCGGCGCGCTTTTTTCATGACCCGTTCATCGTGGGTAGAAAAAATGAAGGTGATATTTTCTTCGCGATTCAGTTTTTCCATCAACTCCAGCAATTCCGAAGTGGACT
>JAGYLT010000111.1 GCA_018400545.1 Bacteroidales bacterium | reverse complement strand
CTACGATCCCAGACATTGTAACCAAGTAAAAAAACTATTAATGTAATGATAATTCCCAAAGCCAAATAAATGAAATCAAATCTTGATTCTATAGATTCAAATTTCGTATCCTGAGCATTAAATCTATATTCAATCCCTTCAAATTTTGCATTCATCTCTTTTCTCAAAGACTCCAGTTTTTCTTCCGTCCGCATTATTCTATCACGATCGTCCAGGGTAAAAGAAACCTCCTTTTGTTGGGAAAACAAGGAATTTGAGAAGAACAAGATGAACATGATAAAACACAACTTCTTCATTCTGAAAATAAATTTGGAATAATAAATACAAATTTAATAAAAAACGTTATTCTGCCCAAAAAGTTTTAATCACCCAGAATACCCCTTCAAACACTCAGGGCATAAACAAGAATTATAATTCTCGTTGATTTTATTCAATTTATCCGGCGGGATAAACACTTCGTAGCACCAGCATTTGCCGGAAGGACTGCAGAAAAATTCTTTGCCGCACTTCGGGCATTTTGCGGGTTCCTGTATTTTTTCGGGAGGGTTATTCATCTTCGGTGCTTAGGGTGAGGCTTACATTGCCAACCTTTCCGCCCAGTGGCGGATTCATTTTTGAAACCTTGATTTCAGCATATTCAATTTCGGGATATTGCTCCCTGAGTTTTTTCAGAATCCGCCTGCCCACATGCTCAAGCAATTTTGATTTGATGGCCATTTGCTCCTTCACCAACAAAAACACATCCTGGTAATTTATGGTTTTTGAGAGCTTGTCGGTTTGCTCGGCTTCGCTTGTATCGGCCTCTATGTATAAATCAACAATAAACCGTGTGCCAATTATCTGTTCTTCGCTAAAACACCCGTGATAAGCGAAAAACTCCATATGTTCAATCGAGATCAAACCCATTTCACCTACCGTTTGATGTTTTCAATGCCGGCTTCGATGCGCCCGATCACTTCGTCCTTACCGAGCAGTTCGGCTATTTTCATCAAATCCGGTCCGAACCCACCGCCAACAAGCACGAGCCTCAGCGCATTCATAACTGCACCCATGCCCAGATCCTTGCTTTCGATGTATTTCACAATTTCAGGTTTGAGTGTTTCGGCTTTAAAATCCTGAACTGATTTTATCACTTCCGTTAAACCCTTCATCATTTTGGGGGTGTGTTCTTTCCAGCGTTTTTTTACCACCTTTGGATCATAGGTTTCCGGTGCCCTGAAAAAGAAAGAACCCTGATCCCAAAATTCCTTAACAAACTCTGCACGTTCTTTGATCAGTCCAACCACCTCCGAAACATAATCCTTATCCGCTTTTATTCCACGCGATTCCAGATCAACCATGAAAAGTTCTGCAAGTTCTTCATCAGTTTTCCCAATCAAATACTGGTGGTTGAACCATCTGGCCTTTGCCGGATCAAACTTCGAACCGGATTTTCCGACCTTTTCCAGTGAAAACCTTTTTGTTAATTCTTCCAGCGTAAATAACTCCTGATCGGTGCCCGGGCTCCAGCCAAGCAGTGCCAGCATATTGATGAAGGCTTCCGGGAAATAACCATCTTCGCGATAGCCGCTCGAAATGGCTCCAGTTTTTGGATCTTTCCATTGCAACGGGAAAACCGGAAATCCCAGCCTGTCGCCGTCGCGCTTGCTCAGCTTACCGTTTCCATCGGGTTTTAGCAGCAGCGGAAGGTGTGCAAACTGAGGTGCATCCCAGCCAAAATAACGGTACAATAAAACATGAAGCGGTGCGGAAGGAAGCCATTCCTCCCCACGGATCACGTGGGTGATTTTCATCAATCGATCGTCAACGATATTGGCCAGATGGTAGGTGGGCATACCGTCGGATTTGAATAAAACCTTGTCATCCAGAAGTTTGGTTTGAACCTCTACCCTGCCCCGGATCAAATCCTCCACAACCACGGTTTCATCATCAGGCATCTTTATCCTGATCACGTAAGGGTCGCCGGCATTTATTCGTTTTTGCGCCTCCGCTTCACCCAGTGTCAGTGCATTTTTCATGTCTTCCCTGCTGGCCGGTCCATATTGCTGGCTGCTTGAACCCTCACCTTTTAAGCGTTCGCGCATGGCTTCCAGTTCCTCAGCCGTATCAAATGCATAGTACGCTTTGCCTATAGCTACAAGTTTTTCTGCAAATCTTTTGTAGATTTCCTTCCGGTCGCTTTGCCGGTAAGGACCATAATCTCCGTCAACACCAGGCCCTTCATCATACCTGATCCCACACCAGTTTAGCGATTCGATGATGTATTCCTCGGCACCCGGAACATACCTGGTTTGATCGGTATCTTCAATTCGAAGAATAAAAGTTCCGCCGTTTTTCCTGGCAAAAAGATAATTATACAAGGCGGTCCGAACCCCTCCAATGTGCAGCGGGCCAGTTGGACTCGGGGCAAATCGCACCCTTACATTTTGTTTGTCAGCCATAATTCGAATTTAATTTTGAGGGGGCAAAGATATAATTTGGAGGGGATTCAATGTGGATGTGCTTTATGGTGGTTAAATCTTTTTTGTGGTCAAAACTTTGTATTGCTTCAATTTGACCACAACATATTCATCATTAAATTTATTCTTTATCTTTGAAAACCAAACAACAAAGACTATTTGATCATGAAAAAACTAGTGATAGCTTTGCTTTTTAGTATCCTGTCTGCGGGGATTTTTGCCAACCCGATTGTTACTGCCGACACCCTTCGCGTAGAAGGCAAACTGGTGCTTTGGCTAATGGCTGACGGATATGTGGCCGGCTATGATTACGGAGGTTTGCTTGGCGAATCCATTGCCGAAGTGATGGAAGAATATGTAATCAACCAGACTTTTGGTGGCGCCAATGGATATCAGACTGCCCGCCAGATTTTTGATGAACATTTTATTTATGATGAAAAATATGCACAGATTGCCCAGGGTATGCTCGACGGCATGGCAGACAATGGGATTAGCATTTATTCCCTTACCCTTGGTGAAGATTTAAATTTTAAAGATGTTTTGATAGCCAATGCAATACCTGATTTCACGGCTTTCAGTGAATTTGATATCCGGGGCCCGGGCTGTTCCGATCTGATGAGCTGGGGCGCGGCTACCCAAAATTCCGAACTTGGCGGCGAAGTGGTGGTTAGCCGTAACCTTGACTGGGACAATGATCCCCTGCTCATTGAGAATGCGCTTGTAATCATCTGGGGTCCCGGTGAAGGGCAGCGATTTGTTACCTTTGGTTTTACCGGTTTAATCGGAGCACTATCAGGATTTAACGAATCCGGTATTGTAACTTTTCAGAATATGGGAAACCACTACATGGCTCCCACCGGAACAGATTTTTATCCGGTGAACCTGGCCCAGCGCGATGGCCTCGAAAGCTGGGATTACAACCAGGATGGCGTGTGCTCTCCCGCTGATGTAACGGATGCCGTTCGTGCACACAATGTTGCCAGTACTTATATTATCAATTCCGCCGGACCAAACAATTTTGAGCATCCTGCAGAGATTCTCGAAATCCATAACAAAATGGGAGAGGAAGTCCGAACTGTTGAGGATAATCTTTTTGAGCTGGGAGATAACCTTGCTTCAACCAATCATTTCAGACGACTGATGCCACCGGCTTATTGCTACAGGTACAACCGTTTTGTGGATTCGTTGGAGCTTTCGGCAGAAATGAGCATAAACCGCAACTGGTCGGTTCTCCGGGCCGCGGGTGTGGGAACCAATTTACAAACCATACAGTTTATTCCGTATTTGAATCTCCTGCGGTTTTCCTTTGCAGAGATCGGTACGCCAGCTTATCAGATCGAACCTACCGAAATAATGGTCGATACTTTGTTCAGCCTAGTGAGTATCCCGGAACGTAAACAGATTCATAATAAATATGTTACCATTTCTCCAAATCCTGTTCATGAACAGGCTGTAATCAGCGTATCAGTCCCGGATGATGGAATCCTCCAATGTCGTATTTTTAACGAATCAGGAATAGAAGTTTTTCGGGAAAGCATTAATACCATTGCCGGGCAGGAAATTGCGATGGAGTGGGCGAGCAAAGAAACAAAACCGGGCATTTACTTTTGCAACATACAGCTGGTTGGCCATAATAATCACATTATTTTTTCTGAAACCCAAAAGATTATCATTTCCAGATAGTTATACCATCTTCTTATCTGACCAATGATCTTAACAGGATGTTTTTCCCGTGTAATCCAAAACATTTTCGGCTGACCAAAACCAATCAAGGATAAAAACATTTTTAACAGGCAGGTTCGCTTCTAAATGGCACAATTTAGAATCATTTGGAATAACCATTCACTGAGGGCAAGATTAATTATAACTTTGCACTTCGTAATTTTAAAATAATAAACTGATTTATTGCGTTTTCAGTAGCTCAAACCCAGATATAAATCTGAACCCGTTATGACCGACAACTATCAACTTTTAATACATAAACTTGACGCTTTCATCCGGAAATATTATAAAAACCAGATAATCAGAGGATTGATTTATAGTTTTGCCGCACTGCTTATCTTTTTCCTCACGATTACACTGGTAGAATATTTCACCTGGATGAATACAACCAGCCGAACAGTAATATTTTATATGTATCTGTTAGTCAGCTTAGTAATTTTGATTAAGCTGATTTTTATACCGCTTTTCAAACTGTTCAGAATCGGAAAAGTAATCTCCCATGAGCAGGCAGCCCAAATCATTGGGAAGCATTTTACAGATGTTGAAGACAAGCTTCTCAACACATTGCAATTGAGGGCTTTAAGTGAGTCTATGCATGATTCTACCTTGATAAAGGCCAGCATTGATCAGCGGATAGCGGGATTAAAACCTGTTCCTTTCAGCAATGCCATCGACCTGAAGGGAAATCGTAAATACCTCAAATATGCCATTCCGCCGGCACTTGTTATCGCAGTTTTTCTGCTTGCTGCACCAAATATCATTACAGAACCTACGGAAAGAATCATCAAACATGCTGATCATTTTGAGAAAGCAGCGCCTTTTCAATTCGTTCTGGAAAATGAGCAATTGCAGGCCATTCAGCAGGATGATTACCAGGTGAATCTTAAAATTGAAGGTGAAAGTGTGCCCGAATCTGTTGTGATTTACAATGGGGAAACGCCTTTCAGGATGAAGAAAAAAAGCAACATCCGCTACACCTATACTTTTCGGAACCTGCAAAAAGATGTTCGTTTCATTTTTGAGGCCGAAGATTTTAATTCAGAACCTTACACGCTGAAAGTACTGCCAAGACCCATTATTCTCAATTTCGAATCGGAGCTGACCTATCCTTCTTACACCAATAAGAAAGCTGAAGTTCTTGACAATACCGGTGATCTGGTAGTTCCGGAAGGAACCGAAATAAAATGGATTTTTAATACCCGCGATACCCGTCAGGTGAATATGCGTTTTGGCGACAGCCTTTATCCGCTTGATGCGAAAAACAGCGATGAATTTGCACATGCAGGCCGGTTTTATCAAAGTCAGCCGTATTCGGTTACAACAGCCAATGAATTTCTTACCAATAAAGATTCTCTCAATTTTGCAGTCAGTGTGATACCGGATGTTTATCCGTCCATCAGCATTGAGGAATTTACCGATTCCCTTTCCACCGACAGGATTTATTTCAGGGGATTTATAAAAGATGACTGGGGATTTAAAAGGCTTGGTTTCTTTTTCAGGCAAACAAATCAATCGATCCCTAACCAGGAAGCAAAATATACCGGCGATTATCTCAAAATCAAAAGAGACATCAACCAGCAGCAGTTTTTCCATTATTTCGACATCGCTGCGCTGGATTTAAAAGCCGGAGAAGAAGTGGAATACTTTTTTGAAGTTTGGGATAACGATGGTGTGAACGGCAGCAAATCCACCAGATCGCAAAAGATGATTTACAAGGCGCCTTCTTTGGAACAAATCGAAGAAAAGGCTGAAGCCACCAGCAAGGAAGTTAAAAGCGATATGGAAAATGCCCTGAAAGACTTGCAAATGCTGCAAAAAGACATTGACGAACTGAACAAAAATATGTTCGAGAAGAAATCGCTGAACTGGCAGGATAAACAACAAATTGAAGATTTACTGAATCGCCATAAATCCATTCAGAAAAATATTGAAAACCTGCAGGAACAAAACCGCCAGAAAATGGAGGAGCAGGAAAAATATGAGCAGGTGGATGAAGATATCCTGGAAAAACAAAAGGAGCTTCAGGAGATGATGGAAGATCTTTTGACCGATGAAATGAAGGAGATGATGGAAGAAATTCAGAAATTGCTCGAGGAACTTGATAAAGACAAGGTGAATGAAATGATGGAAGAAATGAAAATGAGCAATGAAGAATTGGAGGAGCAACTCGACCGAAACCTGGAACTTTTTAAACAACTCGAGTTTGAGCAAAAACTACAGGAAGCCATCGATGAGCTGAAAGAATTATCAGAAGAGCAGGAGAAACTGTCGGATGAAACCAAACAGGATGAAAGCGGGGAAAAAAGTGAGGAGTTGAAGGAGAAGCAGGACGAATTGAACGAGAAATTTGACGAGTTGCGTGAAGAAATGGATGAACTGGAGCAGAAGAATAAAGAACTGGATAATCCAAATAATATGGATGATACCGACCAGCAGGAACAGGAAATCCAGGAATCGATGGAGCAAAGTAGTGAACAACTTCAACAACAACAAAACTCCGGTGCCTCCGAAAGCCAGCAGGATGCCTCACAAAAAATGCAGGAGCTATCAGAACAGCTTCAGCAGATGATGGATTCGATGATGATGGAACAAATGGGTGAAGATATCAATATGCTCAGGGAAATTCTCGAAAATTTGATCCAGATTTCATTTGACCAGGAAGATCTGCTTTCGGAATACAACGAGGTAAACCGTAACGACCCAAAATATACCAGCTACATTAAGGAACAGCAAAACCTGCAGGATGATATGCAAATCATTGCTGATTCGTTAAAAGCGCTTGCAAAAAGGCAAATGATGATTAAGCCCTTTGTGATGAAAGAACTTTCGGCCATCGATAAAAATATTGATGAGGCGCTCGATCAAATGGACAAACGCCAAAAAAGCAGGGCTTTAAACAGTCAGCAACTTACGATGACATCCATGAACAACCTGGCACTTTTGCTTGGTGAATCTCTGGATCAGATGCAGCAGCAGATGATGTCGATGCAGGCATCCGGGCAATCTTCCTGCCCAAAACCCGGAAAACCCGGTGGATCGCAACAGATGAAATCAATGCGGGGACTTCAGGAACAGCTTAACCAACAGTTGCAGCAGCTACGTGAAGGCAAAAAACCAGGCAAACAGGGTAAAAA
>JAGYLT010000110.1 GCA_018400545.1 Bacteroidales bacterium | reverse complement strand
CCCTCATCCTGTGCCATCAAAAGCAAATGCGCAATTCGGGGATGTGCCGGAAGCCGGTGCATTTTTTTGCCGTGAGCGGTAATTTTTCCGTTTTGCGTGGCGCCGAGTTCTTCCAGCAGTTTAAATGAACCAGCCAAAGTGCCTGTGGGTGGGGGAGTTACCCAGGTTAATTCTTCAGGATTGTCCACGCCCCATATTTTCAATTCAAGCGACAGCGGAGTGAGATCGGCTTCCAGAATTTCCGGATTTCGGTGGGAGGGACGTTTGTGGTGAGATGATAGTGTCCACATCCGGTAACACACACCTTCACTCAGTCGTCCGGCACGGCCTGCGCGCTGGTCAGCCGAATCCCTTGAGATCAGCACCGTTTCCAAACCGGATAGCCCTGACCGGGAATCAAATCTTGAAATCCGGCCAAAACCACTGTCAATCACAATTTTAATGCCCTCGATGGTGAGACTGGTTTCAGCAATTGAAGTGGCAAGCACGATCTTTCTTCGTCCTGATTTATCCGGAAAAACAGCTGCATTCTGCTTAGCATGGCTCAACCTGCCATACAGCGGATGAATGGAAAATTCAGGAAAATGCTTTTTAAATAATTCCTCGCATTTGCGTATCTCACCTTCACCGGGCAGGAAGATCAGCATGTCGCCGTCATGTTCACGGGATACCTGTAATGCAATCCTGGCCATCATTTCAGGCAAATGATAAATATCGGATTCTCCTGTATATTTAATCTGAACAGGAAATTGCCTGCCGGTTCCGGTGATGGATTTTGCCTGTAATATCCTCGCAAGGCCGATAACATCGATGGTTGCCGACATGATGAGCATTCGCAGGTCGGGACGGAGAATTTGCTGGGCCTCGCGGCAGAATACAAGCGCCGTATCCGCATGGATGCTGCGTTCGTGGAATTCGTCAAAAATTACCAAACCCACATCCGAAAGCGCATTGTCGCTTTGCAGCATCCGTGTGAGAATACCTTCGGTAACGACTTCAATTGTTGTTTTTTCCGAAATCCTGGTGTCAAGCCTGATGCGATAACCTACGGTTTCACCAACTTTTTCATCCAGCAAATCCGCCATTCTTGATGCAATCATCCGGGCTGCAAGCCGTCTGGGTTCGAGCATCAGAATTTTTTTGCCTTTCAGCCAGGTTTCATCCAACAGGGCAATTGGGACAAGCGTACTTTTTCCGGCTCCCGGAGGCGCGGTAAGAATCGCCGTATTTTCGTAACTGAGCAGATTCTTTAAATCAGGAATCGAGCTGTTTATTGGGAGCTGAATGTTTTTCACTTCAAGATTTTTATAGCTTCTGAATCGAGACAAAATTATGTTAATTCATTTATCTGCATCGATTTCATACTTTTGTCCGGTATAAATTTTAAACATGACCCATTGAAAAACAACAAACAAATAAAATTCGGCATCATACTGATTTTATTATCGGGAGTATCATTTGCCATCATGCTCATTATTCCTTTTTTAGATTTGGATAATCAGACGAAAATTGTTGGAACTTCTGTGGCATTTATCATTATGGAAGTTTTGTTTTATGTTGGAGGTTTTTTTGTTGGCAAAGAATTATTCACCAAATACAAAAGCTATTTGAATCCGCTCAAATGGTTTAAACGTAATAATTCAAAAGATGAATACTAATTTTTACATTCCAGTGTAATGCCATAAATACAGCATGATAGATATTTATTATTGATCTGGCCCTAAAGAATGAATAATATAATTGTCCGATAATTAATATTATGTTAAATAGAAATATGATTAAAAAGGGAGCAACAAAATCATCTTCCCTGCTCCCGCTAATTAATTAATCTTTGATCCGCTCGTTTATTCCTTTAATTTTATCGTGCATACCCAACCTGGTGTAAACAGATTCAAGCCTTGAATGTACTATTTTTTCCTGTTTAAGTTTATACGCTTTCTCAAAATAAGGCATCGAATCTTCCATCATTTTTTGTCCGGTATTCAGCAGAGTCGTTTTATCATCCTGATCTGAGAAGCTGTTGGCCTGGTTATAACTTTTTTCGCCTTCCTGATAATACACATCCCCCATCCCAAAATTAGCATCAAAATCATCGGGTTTGCTATCCAGTTGGCTGCGTTTTTCGTTTAATTGTTCACTGAAATTGTCCATTTTGCTGTGATTTAGGTTAATAATTGTGTCAAAATTAAACGAAATTTTTCCCAATTCTAAATTATTACGGTGGTTTACAGTTTTTTAACGATCGCCGTGCATAAAAAAACGGCAACTTAAAAGCCACCGTTTTTTCTACTGATCAGAACTGGATTTTAATTTCCAAGTCTTTCATTAATACCCTTGAGCTTTTCCATCATTTTGAGCCTGGTGTATATTTCTTTGAGGGTTTGCAGTGTAACAGCGTCAGCAGGCTGAATGGAGTCTGCTTTTTCGAGGTATGGCAATGCCTTTTGCATGAGCTCAGTACCCTCTTTTATCAGTTGGTCGTACTTTTCCATTTCATTCAGCGGCAGCTCCCCGGCTTCTATTATTTTTTCCGCGGCCTGATTGTAATACAAAGCACCCAGGTTGTAGTTTGCATCAAAATAGTTGGGGTCAACTTCAATGGCACTAATGTACATTTCTGCAGCTTCGTCATACTTCTTCATTTTATCGTAAACAGTACCTGCTGCAAAAAACAGCGTTGCATTTGTATCGTCTTTTTCTATGGCCAGGTTCAAAACATCCAGTGCTTCCTGATTTTGGCCGGTTGAGAGGTAAATATTAGCGGCATCTACAATCAGGTTGTAATCATCGGGAAAAAATTTGCGACCGTCGAGTAGTATCTGTGTTGCAGAAGTAGTGTCTCCGGTTTGCTTGTAAATATCTGATAACATTCGGTAAATGGCAGGATCCTGATAATTGATGTCCAGTAAGGTGTTAAAATACTCCTTGGCATTGTCGTAGTTTTGGCCGAAATAGGCACTCTGGGCAGCATAAAAAATGGCTGCACTGTCAACATTTCCAAGGTTATTATTCACTTCGGCGGAAAGGGCAAAAGCATCTGCAGCCTGGGTGTAGTTTTCTTCGTTATATTCATTTACACCCTTGTTAAAAAATTGCTGGGCACAAACCTGAATCCTGTCGTTAAGTTCATCTGTAAATTCTTCTTTGTCGTCCAGTTCAAGTGATTTAAGGTAAGCATTGTAAGCCTTTTCCAGCGGGTTTTCGTCCAATGCTTTGTATTCCTCCTCTTCGGTAAGGTGAATGGAAAGGTACACATTGCCATAATAATACCATGTTTTGGCGTCTCCCATGGTTTTTTCATGCTCGATCGCCGGATCGATAGCTTCTTTGGCTTTTGCAAGTTTGTCTTTCCTTAAATAATTATAAGCACTGACGACATTTTTTTTCTGGGCCAGCACTGTTCCGGCTGTCATCATTGCTACCAATAAAAAAATTACACTCTTTTTCATTTTGATGTCATTTAAGTTATTTTGATTTTTGATTTCCAATAGTCGTACCAAAAATTTTGAACTTATTCGGGCAAATATATAAAAATAATGGCTTTTGAATATTTACCCAAAAATATCAGGTTACTCGGTTTCCTGCTCTCCTGCCTGATTTTCATTAGTACCCTTATTTTCATTTTGGTCAGCATTTGGATCATCCTGCTGGTTTTCTTCTACGTGTTCCTCCGTTTCCACCTCTACATTTGCTACTGCGGCTATACCATCACCTTCGCGCAAATTAATGAGACGTACACCCTGTGTTGCCCGTCCCATTACCCGAAGTTCCGAAACAGCCAAACGAATAGTTAACCCGGATTTGTTGATGATCATCAGGTCATCGTTATCCGTCACATTTTTGATGGAGATCAGAGAGCCTGTTTTCGGGGTTACATTGAGTGTTTTCACACCCTTACCACCTCTGTTAGTAACCCGGTAGTCTTCAAGCTTTGAGCGTTTTCCATATCCATTTTCGGAGACTACCAATACATCAAATTCATGGCTTTCCAGGCAAATCATACCAATAACTGCATCGTCATTACCTGCAAGAGTGATACCCCGAACCCCTGATGCATTTCGTCCCATGGCCCTTACAGCGGTTTCGCTGAATCGGATTGCTCTACCCGACTTCAGTGCAATAATCACTTCGCTCTTGCCATTGGTCAGTCGCGCTTCCTGAAGCATATCGCCCTCACGGATGGTAATCGCGTTGATGCCATTCTGACGCGGCCTTGAATATCCCTCCAGCGAGGTCTTCTTAATTACACCTTTGGATGTAGCCATGAGGATGTAATGACTATTGATGTATTCTTCATCCTTCAGGTCCTTGGTGTTGATAAACGCTTTAATTTTATCATCCGGCGGTATGTTGATCAGGTTTTGTATAGCACGGCCTTTGGATGACCGGGCTCCTTCCGGAATTTCGAAAACACGCAACCAGAAACACTTGCCCTGCTCTGTAAAGAATAGCATATAGTCGTGGTTGGATGCAATAAAGAGGTATTCCAGAAAATCTTCATCCCTGAACGAGCTGGATCTGGAACCACGTCCTCCCCTACCCTGTACACGATATTCAGTTAATGGAGTCCGCTTGATATAGCCCATGTGAGAAATTGTAACCACAACTTCTTCATCAGGGATGGTATCCTCGATGCGGAAATCGCTTGCGGAAAATTCGATTTTGGTGCGCCGTTCGTCGTTATATTTCTCCTTAACTTCAATCAATTCATTTCTGATAATTTCCATCCGCATCCACTCATTTGCAAGAATTTCTTTGTAATGAGCAATCTTTTTCATGATGGCATCGTAGTCTTCCTTAATCTTTTCGCGCTCGAGGCCGGTGAGCCTTTGGAGGCGCATGTCCAGAATTGCCTTTGCCTGAACTTCTGTCAGTTCAAAGTTTTTCATCAAACCTTCACGTGCCTCATCGGGTGTTTGCGAACCACGAATCAGCTCAATCACTTCATCGAGGTTATCAAGCGCAATGAGCAAACCCTCCAGAATGTGTGCACGTTTTTCGGCCTCGCGCAATTCATATTCTGTTCTGCGAACGATCACCTCATGGCGATGATCCACAAAATGATGGATGATGTCCTTCAGGTTCAACTGAATTGGACGGCCATTAACCAGCGCAATGTTATTTACGCTGAAAGAAGTTTGCAGGGCAGTGAGCTGGTATAATTTATTGAGCACCACATTGGCCACGGCATCTCTTTTAAGATCATAAACGATCCTGATTCCGTTACGGTCAGATTCATCGCGGATATCGGTGATGCCAACAATTTTCTTATCGTTGACCAGATCAGCAGTTTTCTTTATCATTTCTGCCTTATTCACCTGATAAGGTACGGAAGTCGCAATAATTTGTTCTTTGCCTCCGGGATTGGTCTCAATAGTCGCTTCACCCCGGATAACAACCCTTCCCCGGCCTGTTAAGTAGGCTTCACGAACACCTTCATAGCCATAAATAATGCCACCGGTCGGGAAATCAGGGGCTTTAACATACTCCATCAACCCCTCAATAGTAATCTCCTTATCGTCGATGTAGGCGATAACACCATCGATTACTTCGCCCAGATGATGCGGGGCCATATTGGTGGCCATACCCACCGCAATTCCTGAAGTTCCGTTTATCAAGAGGTTCGGGACCCTGGCAGGCAGCACCTGAGGTTCCTTAAGCGAATCATCAAAATTCAGTTGAAAATCAACGGTTTCTTTATTGATGTCGTCCAGCATTTCCTCCGAAAGCTTTCGGAGCCTTGCCTCGGTATAACGCATGGCAGCCGGACTGTCATTATCTATTGAACCGAAATTTCCCTGGCCATCAATCAGGGGATAGCGCAGCGACCATGTCTGCGCCATTCTTACCATGGCATCATAAACCGATGTGTCGCCGTGCGGGTGGTATTTACCCAAAACCTCCCCCACTATTCTGGCAGATTTTTTATATGGTCGATTAGACAGAATACCCAGATCGAGCATTCCGTAAAGAATTCTTCTGTGAACAGGTTTCAAACCATCTCTTACATCAGGCAGCGCTCGTGATACAATTACGGACATCGAATAATCGATGTAGGCCGACTGCATTTGGTTTTCAATATTTACTGTGTACAGCTTTTCACCCTCTTGGTTGTTTTCCATCTCCTAACTTGTTCAGATTAAGTTACTTATAATGTGTTTAAAACGAAATGCAAAATTACAAAATATTATCCTCAATTAAAACGCTGTTAAATATTATTACTAACATGGATTTGTTGATAAAATGGGGCTTTGACGGGGTACATTCCTGCGAATCGATATATATTTGCAGTTGAACAATCATGATTTTTTTCTTGTTTTGCTAACAGACACTAGAATTCATTGATCATGACAGACTTCCATTCATTTACCGGCAACTACAAACAAGAAGCTCATATTTGGAACGTTATTTGATCACCAACTAAATTATTCTGAAAAAAACAATAAGACTATAATGGAAGCAAAATTTTCGCAAAGAGTAAAAGATGTACTCAATTTTAGCAGAGAAGAGGCATTGCGGTTAAACAACGATTACATTGGAGTGGAACACTTAATTTTAGGTGTGTTACGCGAAGGAGAAGGACTTGCAATTCAAATTCTTAATTATCTTGGTGTTGATCTCACTGAATATCGCCAAACCATCGAGCAGTCGATTAATGCAAAACCCGGCAGGAAAATACCCGCACGTGAAAACCTGCCTCTTGTTAAGCAGGCTGAAAGGGCGCTTAAACTTACCTATTTAGAAGCAAAACTTTTCAATAGCGATCTGATAGGAACGGAACATCTGCTCCTCGCTATTCTGAAAGATGAAGACAATATTGTTACACGCACTTTTACCGATTATGGTGTTGATTATGAAAGTGTAAAAGAAGAACTCCAGGCAATCATGACCAATAACGATCCGGAGAAATCGCAGGATACCGGCGATAGCCAAACACCACGGGCAGAGTTCCCCGGCTCCATGGATGACGAGTTTGAAGAAGGCAAAAGCTATGGTAAACAAAAGAAGGCCGGTGATGCTAAAAGTAAAACCCCGGTGCTGGATAATTTTGGCAGGGATTTAACCAAAGCCGCAGAGGAAAACCGCCTTGACCCAATTGTAGGACGTGAGAAGGAACTGGAACGCATTGCCCAGGTTTTGAGCCGTCGCAAAAAGAACAATCCGATTCTCATTGGGGAACCCGGTGTTGGTAAAAGTGCTATTGCCGAAGGATTGGCAATTCGCATTGTTGACAGAAAGGTATCCCGTGCTTTGTTCAACAAGCGGATCATTACCCTTGATCTGGCATCTATTGTTGCCGGAACAAAATACCGCGGACAGTTTGAAGAGCGCA